>CALELC010000591.1 GCA_937904535.1 uncultured Planctomycetaceae bacterium | reverse complement strand
TCGGACTCCGATTGCCAGTGTGGTCGACCGCTCCGCCGGTCGAACGACATCACTCGGACTCCGATCGCTAGCGTCGCCGACCGCTCCGCCGGTCGGATGGCACCGTTTGGACTCCGATTGCCAGCGTGGTCGACCGCTCCGCCGGTCGAACGACATCACTCGGGCTCCGATCGCGGAGCGATCGGCGACATCGGTTTGTTTTCCTCGATAGCAAGGTGGCACGCATGACTCGCTCCGCACGACGCCGTCGCACCGCCGTGCTGCTGATCGGAGCGTTGGCCACTTCGACCGGCTGCGCTGCGCGGCAAGGGGCCGGACCGCTGAGCGGACTGTCACGAGGCGCAAACGTGTCAGCGCTGGCCGCTGCGTCAGCCCCAAGCGAAGTGCCCGCAGTGGATTCCGGCGGCGGTGCGATCGCCTTATCGTCTTGGACCAGCCACACAGTTACTCCCTCGCCAGCCGTCGGAGCGAGCCTGGAGATCGATGCTTCCGGCGGGCAGTCCGACAGCGTCGACACCCCAGGAGCCACGCTGGCGGCACTGGTGACTCAGGCCAACAACCCGCCGACGGTCGAGATGCTGCGGCCAGCTGCGAATGCGCCGCAGTCTGCGCCAGCCATTGCGATCGCCGAGGAAGTCGCCGTAGCCGAACAGCCGATTAGCCTTGCGTCGGCGCTTGCGGCTACCGCCGGACAAAACCCGCAGGTCAATTTCGCCCGCCAGCGCATCGCCGAGGCGTTCGCTCATTTGGAGGCAGCCGAGGTCTTGTGGTTGCCGTCGATCCGTGCTGGTGGCAATTACAACAAGCACGAAGGGCGGATCCAGGATGTCGCCGGACGAATCATCGAAACCAGTCGCGGGTCGGTGTATGGCGGCTTGGGAGCTCAGGCCGTCGGAGCCGGTTCACCAGCAGTGCCGGGTGTGGTGGTGGATTTCCACCTTCGCGATGCGGTGTTCCTGCCACGGATTGCCAGCCAGACGCTCGGCGCTCGGCGTCAAGAAAGCCGGACGGTGACAAATGACTTAATGCTCGAGACAGCGCTGGCGTACGTCGATTTGCTCGAAGCGTTGCAACTCCGCGCGGTCGCCGAGCAGATGCTCCAGGAGGCTCAGACGCTCGCCGACACGACCCAGGCATTTGCTCAGTCAGGGCAGGGCCTGCAAGCCGATGCCGACCGGTCCCGTACCGAGGTTTCCTTCCGTCAAATGGAGGTCCGCCGCGGCGACGAAGCGATTCGGCTGGCGTCGGTGCGACTGGCCCAGCTGCTGCGAACCGACCAGAGCGTCACGCTGGTGCCGATCGAACCGGTGTTGATTCCGATCGACATGGTCGACGCCGACGTGCCGTTGCCGCAGCTGATTTCGGCCGGGTTGGTCAACCGTCCTGAACTGGCGGAAGCCCGCTTTCTCGTCGGCGAGGCAGTGCAGCGTTACCAGCGCGAGCGGTACGCACCGCTGGTTCCCAGCGTGCTGTTGGGCTTGAGCTACGGCGGCAATGGCGGCGGACTTGGCAGCGACATCGATCGCTTCGGCGACCGCATGGATGTCGACGTTGCAGCCTTTTGGGAAATCCGCAATCTCGGCTGGGGCGAGCAAGCGGCACGCAACGCCGCGAGCTCGCGTCTGGAACAAGCCCGCTGGCGGCAACTGCAACAGATGGACCAAGTCGCCGCCGATGTCGCCCAGGCACAGGCCGAGGTCATCGCACGGCGCGATCAGCTGAGCATCGCCCAAGAGGCGATTGCCGCCGCTGAAGATTCCTATCGTCGCAACCGTGAACGGATCCGCGACGCTCAGGGGCTGCCGATCGAGGTGCTGCAGTCGATGCAGTCGCTCGACGCCGCCCGCCGACGCTACACTCAGCTCGTTGCTGACTACAATCGCTCGCAGTTCCGGCTGCAGCGTGCCCTTGGCTGGCCGGTTGAGCTGCTCGAGATGCCGGCGCCCTGCCCGTAATGGCGGCCTGCACGTGGTCGATCGCTCCGCGATCGAACTGGGTTCAAGCCTCCGACCGGCGGAGCGGTCGGCGACAAAGTGGTCGATCGCTCCGCCGATCGAACGAGAAGACGGGCACCGACCGGCGGAGCGGTCGGCCACACTAGGTCGGCGACACTAGGGGTCAACAAGCTTGGGTGAGTGACCGGTTTTGTCTGCTGCAAACAGACTCGGTTTGGTCTCGGCGAGAATTTCCAAAATCGCCTGACGATCGGCCGTCGATAAATGCTTAAACCGCTCGCTCTGGTCTTCCCCGCGGAGCACCGCCAGCAATCGGGTGCGGACATGCTGAAACACCGGCTCAGGCAGCGAATCAAAGGCGGGCGAATAGATCAGATAGCTGCAGGGGTAGCGAAACATCCGATTTCGCAAATCAAATTGCCGCAAGCTGCGGCCCTGTGAATCAAACGGCCCACGCGCGGCGAACTCTTCGGCAAACGTCGACGTGCCGGAGATCTCGGCATGCAGCGGCGCTTCATCGCAGTACAGCAGATACTCGACGAGTTGGTCACCGGCCTTAGCGATCCGCCGCTGAGTTGAATCGGTGCGGTACTCTTCCGGGCGTCCCAGTGCTTCGTTCATCACCTGATCGCTGGCCGTCGCTTGCACCGTCTCGTAATGGGCCAGCGTGATGTAGTTGTGCATTTGGGACTGGTGTTCCATCACCATCAGCGCCACCAGATCGCTGTGGGGCGACAGATAACGGCGAGTCGAAAACTTATCTTCCAGCGATAACAGATTGGCCCCGCGTTCCAAATCGAGCTTCTCATCGTCGTCCGGGTCGGTCGCCAGTTCATTGCCCAGATGACGCATCTGGCCGTGTGAGCCAGTCACGTACCAGCCGCCCCAACGCTGTTCAAAGGGGCTGCGATGATCGCTGACCGTGCCGAATCCGCGTGGGCGTCCGTCAGCGTCCGGAAAAACGCTGCGGACAAAGAAGCCGGGAACCTGCTGCGTCCGTCCCGAAGCGTGACAAGCGATGCAGCCGCCTCGGTCGCGCTGCAATGCTGGCGTCCGCCCGCCATCGCGCAGTGTGTAAAACATACCGCCGAGATGCTCGTCCATCACTCCCAACTCGATCAAACCGCCCTGCACCCAGGCGACATAGCAATCGTCATTGAAATACACCGCGCGAGGCATCTCGGGTGCGATCCGATTCTGCTGCAGGCTGGTCTTCGAGAACACCAGTGTCTGCGACGAAACCGGGATATCCAGTGCCTCTAACAACGACCGCAGATAGCTGCCGCGTTCGTCTGCGACCAACTGCGCTTCGCCGCTGCGCAGTTTTTCCTCCAGCCGCGCGACCGCGTTATTGGCCGGCGCGTCACGGTAAAAAATCGGAGCCCGCTCGAAATCAAACTCCGCACGTGCCGACGGCAGAACCAGCACCAGTCCAAGGCAGGCGCTGAGCCAACCAGCGACAACACGGGGGTGACAAGCGATCACAGTCCATCCTCATAAAATCGGTCAGGGCAAGCAGTCCGCGCTGATACGCCTATCCCTACGAGGTCCGTTCCTCGGCGGCAAAGCTGAACTCGTTCTGCGAACAACTTGTCGGCCACCGCCCAGTCCCCGCTGCGGATAGGCTGTTAATATATACGCGGCCGGTACCGAGGAGCCATGCAATCCCACGGCAAACCCGGAGGCAAGCAGCAGTTCGCGTGCTAGCAAGTTTGTGGATAGATCGGGCTCGGCCCACCGGTCGATCACGCGCCGCTAGCCGAACGTCGACAACGACCGCGACGATTTGCCTGAGCGCCACCGCAGGCGAGATGCGGTCTATTGAATCTGCAGAGTCATCGCCAAGGGTACAGCCAACCGAAGTTGAGCCTGAATCATGATGGACGTGGAAATGCTGAGCCGGCTGCAATTTGCCGGCACGATCATGTTCCACTATTTGTTTCCACCGCTATCGATCGGGCTGGGACTGCAACTGTTCTTGACCGAGTGCGTGTTCATCAAAACTCGCAACCCTGCCTGGGAAGCTGCCGCTCGATTTTGGACCAAGATCTTTGCGGTCAATTTCGGTTTGGGAGTCGCGACCGGGATCGTGATGGAGTTCGAGTTTGGCACCAACTGGGCGGCCTACTCACGATTCGTCGGTGACGTGTTCGGCTCGGCACTGGCCGCCGAGGGGATCTTTGCGTTCTTTCTGGAGAGCGGATTTCTGGCGATCCTGGTGTTTGGCTGGGACAAGGTTCCTCCGCTGATGCACCTGTTCAGCACGCTGATGGTGTTTCTCGGCTCGGTGTTCAGTGCTGTCTGGATCGTGGTCGCCAACAGTTGGCAGCAGACTCCCGCGGGATATCACATCGTCTGGCATGAGGTTCAAGGTGAGCGGCTGCCGCGGGCGGAAGTCACTGACTTTTGGCAGATGGTGTTCAATCCTTCGTCGCTGGATCGCTTGTCGCACACGTTGCTCGGAGCGTTGGTCTTAGGAGCGTTCTTTGTCGCCTCCGTGTCGGCGTATTACTTGCTTCGCGGCAAGCATCTGGAGGTTGCTCGGGGCTGCTTAAAAATCGCATTGCCCACGGCACTCGTCACGACCCTGCTGGCCGCAGCCACTGGGCACCAATCCGCTCAGCGCTTGGTCGAGACCCAGCCGGCAAAGCTGGCGGCAATCGAAGCCCACTTCCACACCACAGATCAACCGACCGGACTGTATTTATTCGGTTGGCCCGACGCCAAACAGGAGACGGTGCGGTTCGGCGTTCAGATGCCGTATCTGCTGAGCCTGTTGGTTTACAACGATCCGATGCGGCCGGTTCCGGGGCTGGATCAGATTCCGCCCGAAGACCGTCCGCGGATCTGGTTGCCGTTCCAAACCTTTCATCTGATGGTTGGTTTGGGGACAGCCATGATCTTGTTGGCAACGGTGAGCTGCTGGTCTCGGTACCGCGGCAGCTTGGAAAGTCGGCGGTGGTTGCTGTGGTGCTTGGTCTGCTCACCCGTGGTCGCGATGGTCGCCAACCAGGCCGGCTGGGTGACCGCGGAAGTCGGACGCCAGCCCTGGATCGTTTATCCCTCAGTGCAAAACGGC
>CALELC010000590.1 GCA_937904535.1 uncultured Planctomycetaceae bacterium | reverse complement strand
TCCCGCCGAGTTTGGCCATGATGATCGGGTCTTGCGCAGCCTGCTCCATTTCCAGCGGCGCGCCTTCCAAGTTGAGCGCTACGGCCGTGGCCAGCATTTCAATATGAGCCAGCTCTTCAGTTCCGGTATGCAGCAGCATGTCGCGATATTTAGTCGGTCCGCGGCCGCCCCAGGCCTGGAACAGGTACTGCAAGGCGACTCGGATTTCACCTTGAATGCCCCCGATGGCTTGTTGCAGTGCTTTGGCGAACACCGGATTGGGTTTGGTGACCTTCACTTCGTACTGCAATTTGCCGCCATCGTGATAGAACATCGATGAGTCCTCGGTACATGGGTGCGAATAAACGAGCTGGCGGTGTGCAAAAACCAGAAGCGGTTCCAGCAGCAACCGGCCCGGCGCGGGGGGTGCAAACAAGGTGCCAGAGGTAAAACGTGCGGCCTCTAGGAGTCAGCATGCGAGCTGAGCTTTCAAGCGTGATCGCTGAGCGCCCAGGGAGCCTGGCCTGAGTCGGCGGTGGTGAAGGTGGACGACCGCTCTGCCGGTCGTACTCCGGCACCGATCGACGGAGCGATCGGCGACGCTGGAACACTTCCGGGCGTTAAAACGCCCGACTACCAGCAAAGGTCGCTCCGCGACCGGACCGCAGCGACCTGCAAAGTTGAGGGACGTCTTCATATGATGCGAGGTCGACGCCGGGGACCTCCGACCGGCGGAGCGGTCGGCGACATAGGTGGACGACCGCTCCGCCGGTCGTTGTCTGGTTCCGATCGACGGAGCGATCGGCGACGCTGGACAGCACAACAACGCGGCTACCGCAGTTGAAGGTCGAGGCCTATTCTGAGCTGGATGAGGACAAGGGATGAGCTGCGTGACCGTGAAACGCTGGTGCAGCGGCTTGATAGCCAAGCGGCGGAATTAGGGTTTCATCTGTGCGGCGTTGCGCCAGCGGTGACGCCGCAAGGGGCGCATCGGTTGGTGGAATGGGTTGAAGCCGGCTACGCGGCCGGGATGAACTATTTCGCCGATCGTTTGGAAGCGTATTCCGATCCGGGACGCGTGCTGGCGGGAGTACGAAGCATCGTGGTGCTGGCGTATCCGTACCGCACGGCGCAACCGATCTTGCCAGCGGCGCATGAAGGCCGGATCGCCCGCTACGCCTGGGGCAGCATCGACTATCACGACTTGATCCATCCGCGGCTGAAGCAACTGAAAGAGACGATCCGGGCGGCCTGCCCTGAGGCCGAGGCCCGCGGGGTGATCGACACGGCGCCGTTGATGGAACGCGAGTTCGCACAACTCGCTGGGCTCGGCTGGGCCGGGAAAAACTCGTTGCTGCTGAACAAGCAGCGGGGCAGCTACTTCTTCCTTGCCTGTCTGCTGACGACGCTCAACCTGCCGCTGAGCGAGCCGCACGAGACAGCTCACTGTGGCAGCTGTACGCGGTGCCTCGATGCCTGCCCCACCGGTGCTTTTGCGGCGCCCGGTGTGGTCGACAGTCGCCGCTGCATCAGCTACCTGACAATCGAGCATCGCGGCGCAATTCCAGTGGAACTACGACCAGGCATCGGTAACTGGTTGTTCGGTTGCGACGTGTGCCAGGAGGTCTGTCCTTGGAACGTGCGCGCAGCGAATCGAAATGCGGCTGAGACCACTGCGAGCAGCCCACAGCTCTGGCCTCTTGCAGGGCACAATCCCGTGGACCTGATCGAGTTGCTGACGCTCGATGATGAATCGTTTCGGGAGCGGTTCCGGCATACGCCATTGTGGCGACCGCGGCGGCGAGGCATTTTGCGCAACGCAGCGATCTGTCTCGGCAATGCGCGGGAGCCGCGTGCAGCGGTTCCGCTGGTGCAGTTGCTGGGTGACCCTGAACCATTGATTCGCGGTGCGGCCGCTTGGGCGCTCGGCCAGATCGGCGGTCAGGAGCCGGCACTGCGGCAGCGGCTGCAGGTGGAGGATGACACGGAGGTCCGGCAGGAGTTGGAAGCGGCTGCCGGGTGTTCTGCGGGGCGCCGCGACGAAGAATCGTAAAGCTCCGGCATGACCAGTGGTAGAAATGGCTGCGCACGCAACTCTAAAATCGAGCGGCGATCGAGCGTTTGCCGGTAAACTGGGGAGCACACCGCAGTCGTTGGTTATAGCGGTTGCCGAACTTCATGCCGTTTCAGGAGTCCTCCACGATGCGATGGCCATTAGGCGTTTGTGTTCTGATTTGCTTGCTGCCGACCGTAGGACTGGGGCAAGAGAACGAAGCGGACGGCGAGAACCGCGAGCAGCGGATCGTCGAGTATCTGTCGAATTGTAAGTTCATTGGCCGGTACACAAGCGATCATGACGAAGGCGAAGCCGCCAAGCCGGAAAGCTACACGATCGGCAAGGTCGAGAAGCTGCCGGACCCAGACTTGTATCGTTTGACCACGCGGATCCAGTACGGCAAGACGGACACCGAGGTGCCGATCGATCTGAAGATTCTGTGGTCGGGCAACACGCCCGTGATCACGCTGGACAATCTCTGGATCCCGGGCATGGGAACGTTTTCAGCGCGCGTGTTGATCCACCAAGGCCGTTACGCCGGCACGTGGGCGCACGGCGACAAAGGTGGGCATCTGTTCGGCCGGATCGAGAAAGCGGCTGACGCACCCGCTGAATGAGTCGCCCGCGTTGGAGTTCAAGCTTTAGCTTGCTGATCCCCCAACACTCGCGCAAGCTAAAGCTTGAACTCCAACGTTTCCCGGCAATCTGAAGATTGTACTCCAACGAGGGATTGCGTCATTAGCGGACGGGTTTGCCGCCGAGGACGGAGCTTCCGTCGACACCGTGGAGCACGACGAGATTGCGCATCCCGATCCAGCGATCCGGCATGCTTTTGGTGTATTTGGCTTCTTGGCTGGTGTCCAATTCCATATACCAAGAACTGATTGGCCCATCCGACAGAACTAAAAAGCCGAGGCTCGGATCAATGGGCGAGGCGACGATCAATCTTGGTTCGGTCTCCTCGTCAGCGAGCCAGACCTTAACCCGGGTGCCTTCTTCGACTCGTACCAGCTCATAGGTAACTCGAATCCAGATATCACTTCTAAATAGAAACGTCTCGGGATGTTTGAATTGGGTCTGCCCATAGACCCAAGTTGAATCGGGACCAGGATGTCGGTCATAGCCACCGCCGCTCCCCCGGCGAGTTGCTGCGGGAGTATTGACGTCGCTGGCATATTCATCGCGTTCTTGGCGGCCTTCGCCCTTGCGAGGGTAGCAACGAACATCGGTATTGGACCAGTTTTCTCCGGGCACTAAATGGATTCGTAGCTCGTGTGTGATGTTGTTATCACATAACAGGTTGGTGAACTTGTAACCTCGTGTGGCTCGCCCATTGTCGCCCGGTTCACCTGCGAACAGGTGAAAGTCTTCGCTGATGAGGAAGTCGTGTTGCACGACTAGTCGATCACCAACTTCCCAGGAATAATCCGTGCCCCAATCACAGATGAAGCCTCCAATCCCTGTGATCTCATTGCGATCCGGAGGGAGTGAAATCTTGCCGGCATCGATTGACGCGTCATAGCGAGCGAGTGGATTGATTCCATTGGGGAATTGGCCGCCACGCATATTCGAATAGTCAGCTGGCTGACGCAGAGTCCAGGCACGGAGCAAATTGGGATGTTCCAGTAAGGCCCCATAGTGACCGTGCGCACCTGCAGTCGGTGGCTTTAACTCCGACCGGGCTTGGGGCGCAGAAGTTGTGCGTGGGACAGCACGAGGCCGGGGTGGATCTGCAGGTGGTTTGGACGGAGCGACGTTCGTGCTGAGCGATACTCGGTAATCGTGATCGAAATAGACCTTCGCACCGGGGCGCCGTAGCTGCTCGTTCGCGGCCTGTTCAAATGCTTCTCGTTCGGTTGTGTGTTGGCTGACTTGCTTGCCATCGACAAACACGCGGTAAAAGCCGCCGACCGTCGTGGTTTTGATTTGTGTGGCTTGCTGTGCCAGCGCCCCTGCCGCCAAAAAAACTGCAAGTGCACCAGCCATCCTACGATTCATCACAAAAACACCGTTTGGCCAAAAGTTGCAATGCTGACCTTGCGGGTATCTCCGACACGGCCTGCAGAAAAAGCTACGCCCCAGGCTACCCTCCCTTGCTGCGACCTAGCAACCAAGAGTGGCCTTCGAACCAGGAGTGGCCTGCAATTTGAAGCGTCTTTTCCAGCTCACGGAATCAGATATTGCGAGAGCCAGGCAGTACTCGCCGGCTTCGTGGCCTTCAGGACGCGGTGAAAAACAGACTGACCATTCAGTGGAGAGAGGGCGACGGTCGCCTCGTCAACACTCGTGAGCGGATGCAGGCTCATTGGTGGGAAAGGTAGCGACGTTGTTGATGAAGATCGAAAGTCATCCGTCAGTTCATCGCCGCCCTCGGCAAAGTGCCGAAGGAGTTGCTAGCAAGTGGGAGGCGACTCCAGCAGAGTTGTAACTTAGGAGTCGTGTTGCCGCTTGTTTACCACTGCTCCCGGTGAGGTGCCACTGGATAGCATCCGGGCGATGGCTCAACCAGCATTGTTAAGCACCACCAAGCAGCCGTTCCCATCAGGCTTGGGAGCGAGCAAAGAAGGAGTTTCAGGAACTCGATGTGCTGGGGTCTCAGTTTGGGTCTGAAACAGTACCCCGAAACTCTGAAAAGCAGAGAACTGCCTGCTGAATCAAGAGGCGACGGTCGGATTCGAACCGACGAATAATGGATTTGCAATCCATCGCCTTAGCCACTTGGCCACGTCGCCTAAAATCACGCGGTCAGCAGTGCTGACTGTGAAGTTCCTGAAGATTAGGAAAACTTCCCCGTTTGGTCAACACATGCTGGCGGTGCATTCGGTTGTTGTGAACCGATTCTGCTTGTTCTATCGGCCAGGGCCGTGAGGAGCTTGAGCAAGATTTTGGGAACATCGCGGATGGGGCTGCCGCTCTGGCCTTCCCTCTCCCCTGCTCTGCTACGTCTCGCATCCGCTCGTCTGGATGCAGGAGGTCGCTGCCTGTGAGCCCGAGCATTCCGTTAAGGCGAGCGAAAGTGCAACAGACTTGCCTTGCGGGGGCTGGGGCGGTCGGCGGGGGTTCTTTATCCTGTGGTTTTCCAGCCGTTTTCTCGCTCGACTCTCCCCAAATTCCCCTGATCTGTACCGATGCCTGACCGCCTTTGCCGCTGGGGACTGCTCAGCACCGCCGCCATCAGCCGCAAGAATTGGAAATCGATCGCGTTGTCGCCCGAAGGCACGATTACGGCTGTCGCCAGCCGTGATGCCGCGAAAGCTCAGCAGTTCATCGACGAGTGTTCGGCGGAGGTGCCCTTTGCCACCCCGCCCGCAGCGGTCGGCAGCTACGAGGCGCTGCTGCAGCGCGAAGATGTTGACGTCGTTTACATCGCGTTGCCGACGGCGGTGCGGAAGGAGTGGGTGCTCAAGGCGGCCGAGGCGGGCAAGCATGTGCTGTGTGAAAAACCAATCGCCTCGACGGCGGAGGACGCAGCCGAAATGATCGCCGCTTGCCAACAACACGGTGTGCAGTTCATGGACGGCGTGATGTTTAGTCACAGCCAGCGGCTGCCGGCGCTGCGGCAGGCGATCGAGGGCGAGAACGGCATCGGAGCTCTGCGGCGGGTATCGTCGCACTTCTCTTTCCACGGCGACGAGAACTTCCGGCTGCACAACATTCGGGCCAACAGCGAACTGGAGCCGCACGGCTGCTTGGGTGACCTGGGTTGGTACAACCTGCGGATGATTTTGTGGGTGATGCACAACCGGCTGCCGAATTTTGTTGTCGCTCATACGCTCAAAACGTTTCAGGCCGTGGGAAGTCCCGAACCGGTGCCGGCTGAGTTTTCCGCTGAACTGTTCTACGACGATGGCGTTTCCGGCCATTTGTTCTGCTCGTTCCTCGTCGAGAACCAACAGCTGACGAGCATTTCGGGCGAGAAGGGATACATCACGCTCGACGACTTCGTGCTGCCGTTTTATGACGCGGAGTTGAGTTGGCAAGAGAACCGGCACGTGCTGGAGATCGACAATTGCCGCTGGAACATGCGACGGCACCAGCAGCGCTCAGCGGTGGTAGAGTACGCCAGCGGTGAAGTCAATGCGCAGGAAGTGAAAATGATTTCGGCGATGAATCGCTGTGTGCTTTCAGGTAACCTGGATGCGCATTGGCCGGAGATCGCTCTGAAAACCCAGCGGCTGATGATTGCGTGTCGCCAAAGCGCCGACCTCGGTGGCCAACCCGTCACCTTGAGCGACCTGTAATTCGCATCGCCATCGCTCCCCTTCCCTGCTTTTCCTCTCTTTTCGTCAGCCCTCCCCATGCTCGCCATTACCTCGTTCATCTTCTTCACCGGCTTAGTCGCGGTGCTGACCTACCTGCTGACCCGCGGCGAGCCGACGGAAACGGCGGTCGGCTATTTTTTGGCTGGCCGCAGTTTGACGTTTGGGGTGGTCGCTGGGTCGCTGTTACTGACGAATCTGTCGACCGAGCAACTCGTCGGGCTCAACGGGGCCGCGTTTGCAGACGGGTTGGTAGTGATGGCCTGGGAGGTAATTGCCGGGTTCTCGCTGGTGATGCTGGCAATCTTTTTCTTGCCGCGATATTTGGCCAAAGGGGTCGCCACCGTGCCGGAGTTTCTTGCCGGACGGTTCAACGACACCACCCGCGTGCTGACCAACATCATCTTTGTGGCCGCGTACACCTTCCTGCTGTTGCCGATCATTCTGTACACCGGCGCGACGGGTTTGATCGACATTTTAAACCTACAAATATTAACCGGTCTGGACCGCACGACGTTGTTGTGGGGCTCGGTGTGGTTGATCGGCATCCTCGGGTCGATTTACGCGATCTTCGGTGGTCTGCGGAGCGTCGCAGTTTCGGACACGCTCAACGGGTTTGGGCTGCTGACCGGTGGGGTGTTGATCGCCTATCTGGCGCTGCAGCGAGTTGGCGAAGGCGATGTGCTCGGCGGTCTGACAACGCTTCGCGATGCTCATCCCGACAAGTTCCGATCGCTGGGTGGATCGGAAACTTCGGTGCCGTGGCCGACGCTGGCGACCGGGGTGTTGCTGCTCAACATGTTTTACTGGACCACCAACCAGCAGATCATTCAGCGGACGTTCGCAGCCAAGTCGCTTGCCGAAGGACAAAAAGGCGTGTTGCTGGCGGCGTGTTTCAAGATTCTGGCCCCCATGATGCTGGTGTTGCCGGGGATTGCCGCCTATCACCTCGACAGCAAGGGTGAGTTGTTCAATTCCGTTCAGCTGGCCGGTTTCAGCCAACAGGTTGATAGGGCGTATGACGAAGCCGTGGCGCTTCAGCCAGAAAAAATGGTTGATGTCTCGGAAGAGGAATGGAAGGCGCAGAAGCTGTTTGCCACGAAGAAAGACAAAACCTATGGCACCTTGGTCAGTTCGGTGTTGCCGTGGTGGCTGACCGGTTTCTTTGCCGCAGCGATCGTGGGCGCGATTTTGAGTTCGTTCAACTCGGTGCTCAACTCGGTCGTCACTCTGGTCAGCTTGGACGCCTACCGTCGGTTCCTCCGTCCGCAGGCGTCTGAACAGCAGACCGTGCGGTTTGGCCGGACGTTCGGAACAGTGGTCGCAATTGCTGCCATGACGATCGCCCCGCTTTTGGCTGGTCAGGACAGCATTTTCGGTTACTTGCAGAAGATGAATGGACTGTACGCAGCCCCGATCTTTGCTGTTGTGCTGGTGGGAATGTTCACTCGTCACGTGCCAGCGGTCGGAGCAAATCTGGCCC
>CALELC010000589.1 GCA_937904535.1 uncultured Planctomycetaceae bacterium | reverse complement strand
GACCCAACGTCGCTGTCTCTGTTTGGGAGTATCCCATCGGCAACGGAACTCATGCGGAGGTGCAACGCGCGCGGGTTTTACTCGGGCGATTCGGCATGCTCCGCAGGTGGCGCATCACTGTCCGCAGACGGCAGATCGCTGGCCCCGCCCGTTGCTGCATCGGCAGTGACTTGCGAATCCTCGCCGCTAGAACGCAGGTAGCGGAAGAAGTCAGAATCGCTGCCGATGACAAGGGTCACGCCGCGGCCGAGCGACTTGGTGTAGCTCTCCAAGGTGCGGTAGAAAGCGTAGAACTCCGCGTCGCTACCAAACGCCTCGTTGTAGACTCGTGTCGCTTCGGCATCGGCAAGGCCGCGGATGATATCCGCGTCCCGCTCGGCTTCCGATTTGATCTCAGCGATCAAGCGATCGGTTTCACCCTCGATTTCAGCGGCGCGGCCCTGGCCTTCGCTACGGAATTGTTCAGCGATTCGTTGCCGCTCGGCGATCATCCGATCAAAGACCTGCCGCTGAACCGACTCCACATAGTTGATCCGCTTGATGCGGATGTCGACCAGTTCGATGCCATACTCCGGCATCTGCTCTTGAGCGGTCTCCAGAATCGACTTCACCAGTTCGGCACGTCCGGAGACAACTTTCTGCAGCAGAATCTCTTCATCCCCTTCGCTCGCCATGGCGCGGTCCAGGTCGTCTTGTGAGATTTTCCAGTCTTTCGAGCGAACGATATCGACCAGCGAACTCGACGCAATTTTGTCGCGGACCACGGAGTCCAGAATGTCGTTCAGGCGATTCTGTGCCCCGCGTTCGTTTTGCACGCTTTGCAAGAACCGCAGCGGATCGACGATCCGCCAACGCGCCGAGGTGTCGACCAGAATAAATTGCTCTTCTACCGTCGGGATCTGATTGGGCTCTCCCGACCAGGAGAACAAACGCTTGTCGAAGCGGTGGACTTTCTGCACAAAGGGGACACGGAAATGCAGCCCCGCTTGGGTAACCGGCTCACCGACGGGAGCACCAAACTGCACGATGATGACTTGTTCGCTTTCATCCACCGTGTAGGCCGATGCGAGCAGCAACACGATGGCTACGAACACGGCCAGTCCGATCAGGACGGGCGTGGTTTGTCCGCGGCGCATGGGACGCAGCGGGGACGATTGGATGGTGAGGGACTGGCTCATGGGCGTGCTCCTGAAAGAGCGGGGACGGTGCCGGGACGGCTAGGTGCAGACGGAGCAGCAAGGGGAGCGGCTGAACCGTCGAGATTCAGCAGCGGGATCGGGCTCGTTTGGCCCGGTTCCATTACCACGATCCGCCCCAACTGCGGCAGCACATCGTCAATCATTTCCAAATACATTCGTCGTCGCGTAACCTCCGGCGCGTTGCGATACTCCTCGACGATCGCCTTGAACCGCGAGGCCTCACCGGTCGCACGATTGACGCGCTGGGCGCGATAACCTTCCGCGGACTCGATCAACTGCCGGGCTTCGCCGCGGGCCCGGGGCACCATTTGGTTGCGCCGTTTTTCGGCTTCATTGATCATCCGCTCCTTTTCTTGCTCGGCCTGATTGACCTCATTGAACGCAGGTTTCACCGGGTCTGGCGGGGTGACGTCTTGCATCTCCACCGTGCCGATCGAAATGCCCATCTCGAACGAATCAAGAATCTCCTGCAACTCTTGTTTAGCGGCGGTCGCAATTTGCACACGCTTGGTCGTGAGCACGTCTGAGCCGAGCGAATTGCCGACGATTCGCCGCATCACCGCTTCGGAGACGTCACGAATCGTCTCATCGATGTCGCGAACGCGGTGCAGATAGTGATCTGGATTGTCGACGCGGTACTGTACCACCCACTCAACATCGACCACTTTCAAATCACCGGTCAACATCAGCGATTCGTCGTGATGTTCAGGGCCTTTGCGATATTCGCTGGGGCCGGACACGGACTCGCCGGTAGTGCGAAAGCCAAACTCGTGTTTCAGCACGCGTGCAGTCGGCACAAAAATCTGTTGGTCAATGCCAAACGGCAGCTTGAAATGCAGGCCTGGTGGCTTGATCGCGATGGCGCGGCCAAATCGTTTGACGACCGCTTGGCCCTCGGGCTGCACGGTGTAGTAGGACGTCATCACGCCCCACACCAGCAGAAACATGACCGCGAAAAAGAAGAACGTGAACACCCCGCTTTTCCAACTCGCATCTTTCCAGTCCGACCTGCCGAGCCACTGCTCAATCGGATTGGGCCTGTTCGGTCCTCGACTCATGCATGCATCTCTTGTTCGAATTTCATCCGGTTTACCTTGTAGCCTAGCCTACGTCCCGATGACCGGTGCGTCCAATGGGGACCTTGCCCATTGGGGGCTTTAGGACGGCGCTGCGTCACAGGCTAGCACGAGTTCCGAGAGCGACGCTGCAAGTCGATGGCGTGCTCCGTATCATGGCGGTAAATCCTCTGTTCCCCACAATGGGTAGCTACCATGCCGCACCGTATACTCGCCCTGGCTGCTCTGTTTGCATTGCCCTTGGTGGACACGCCGTGGTCGTGTGCATCCGCAGCGGATGATCCGGAACCGACGCGTGCCGAAGTGCTCAAGGCGATGAAGCACGCGGCGACTTTCTATCGCGGTCAAGTCGCTCGGCACGGCGGTTACGTCTATTTCTACAGTGTCGATCTGCAACAGAGGTTCGGTGAAGGACCGGCGAGCCATGACCAGATTTGGGTCCAGCCACCTGGCACACCTACCGTCGGGATGGCCTATCTGCAGGCATTTGCAGCGACCGCGGATCCGTTTTATCTCGAGGCCGCAATCGAAACTGCGGAGGCGTTGATCTACGGCCAGCTCGAGTCAGGTGGGTGGACCAACTGTATTGATTTCAATCCCCAAGGAGAACGGGTTGCCCAGTATCGCAATGGCAAAGGGCGCGGGCGTAACTACTCATCGCTCGACGACGACCAGACCCAGTCTGCGATCCGCTTTCTGATGCGATGCGACCAAGCCTGCGAGTTCAAAAATGAGCGGATTCATCAGGCGACGAAGGTAGCACGGGAAGCTCTGCTGGCAGCCCAGTATCCCAACGGTGCATTTCCTCAGGTATGGGATGGACCCGTGCCGCGCGATCAGCCGCTGGTTGCTGCGCAGTATCCGAAATACGACTGGCGTACCGAGGGCCGCATCAAGGAGTATTGGAATGCCTACACGCTCAATGATGGACTGGCGGGAAGTGTTTGCAAACTGCTGATCGAAGCGCACCAGATTTATGCTGACGTCCGCTTTGAAGCAAGTTTGCGACGGTTAGGCGACTTCCTGTTGCTCGCTCAATTGCCCAGCCCGCAACCGGCTTGGGCCCAGCAGTACAGCTATGAGATGTATCCGATTTGGGCACGTAAGTTTGAACCAGCGGCGGTTTCAGGCGGGGAATCTCAAGACGTGCTGGAGGCCTTACTGGAGATATACCAGTACACTGGTGATGAAAAGTATCTCAAACCCGTGCCAGACGCCATCACCTATCTTAAAGAATCGTTGCTCGCAGATGGGCAACTTGCACGTTTCTATGAATTGCAGACGAATCGGCCACTGTATATGAAACGTCAGGGCGAGGTCTATTCGCTGACCTATGAGGATGACCAATTGCCGACGCACTATAGCTGGAAAGTGCCGTCTCGCCTGCATGCAATCGAGACACGTTACCGGCAACTCCTCGACACTAGCGGCCAACCAACCCGGCATACGGCAACTGCCCCCACAGGCGACCGCGTGGCCGCAGTCTTGCAGTCACTCGATGCAGAAGGCCGCTGGGTGGAAGTCTATCAAGGCGAACGGTTGGTGGGGGCTCAAAAGTTTCGCCCGGGCCAGCAGTATCTTTCGAGCCAAACCTTCAGCCGAAATCTAGAGCTTATGAGCCGTTACGTGCAGTAGCTAGGCATTCCGGCAGGTATCGTTCCGCTTGATTGCTTTACCCAAAGGAAGCGGCTGCTGTGAA
>CALELC010000588.1 GCA_937904535.1 uncultured Planctomycetaceae bacterium | reverse complement strand
GGTGCCGGTTCCCGCGGTTGTTGGTTCATGAATCTCAGAGAGCGGTTGCAGCCCGAGGATCGAGCGGGTCGGCGCCCCCACTCCAGTTTCGCCGCCAACGCGCAGGCGGATGGCGATCGGCAAACGCGGCTTTGGCGAAGACGCGATCGCTGCGATTGCAGGAAGGCACCGGTGCAGAACTACTGACTGTCGAGGTTCCAGTCTTTCTCATTTACACCCGGCTGGGCGTCGAGCCGGAGTTCCGACTTGCTGTTGTATTTGGACGGCAGCACTTCCGCATACACCTCTTGCACGGGGCTATCAGGCGTGTCGTAGAGCTTCTTTTGGCCGACCGCTTTCGACACTCGGATTTCGACCTTCGACTCTCCTAGGGGCACCTTCGCCTGGTACTTCCCTTGGACGATCTGAGCTCCTGTGGTCGGCCCTTGGCCGTTCAAGGGAAAGAAGGAGATGGATCCCTTCTCAGCCGGTTGACCATCGACATTCACGACGCCTGTCACTTCTGCCATATCCGAGTTGGCGGCACAACCGACCATCACCAAGCCAGCCAGCAAGAACAACCAATAACGATTCGCTTTGCCTAGATACATCAAGACCTCTCCGTCAATTGCGACCAACCGATAAGAATCGAGCGCGGCGGAAGCGGGAATGGGAACGCCCCTCGGCGACACGCGGGCCGCCGCGGACCTTCTACCGCTCGCCCCACGGGTCCAACGCAGCGTTGGCATCCCGCGACGCCACCTCTCTGTAAAAAACGCGCCCCGAGCACTTCCTGCCACTCATTCAGCAGAGAAGCTTTCACCGCCATTCATGGTCCCCATCGCCTGCCACGTGAGCATGTTGACGGTATCAGCCACGAACCCCACCGAACCGTCGCAGCGGGCGACGTTCACGCCGCCGGGATGCCGACTGCGGGCCGCGTTGTACTGGTCCGTGCCAGCAGCGGCGGGCATTTTGGGATCGCCGGTGTCTTGAAACCAACCGTTGAGGACAATATCGGGCGCCGATGAGTTGGGGGTCAAAAGCGTATGAAACCGGAACACACCGTCATCATTATGAATGTCGCCTCGCCAATCATTATCTTCGGGACTTTTCGCAATCAAATACTCTGACAGCAGGAGTGTATTGGAAGTCCCATCAATAATGCTTGCCATCTTCACCTTCATCGGATTGGTGCGATCACCATTGAGATGGGCAAAGGGTGCTGCGGCAACCGGTTGCGGATTCTCTCCATACCATGAGTTGCCCCAGTTCACCACGTAGTTGCCCCGTGTGCGTTGATAGGTTCCGACGGTTTGATCGACGCCGAAATCACTCGGACAGCGATAGATCGCCACTCCTTGTCCGTGGGCCCCGTTCATCGTGCCGTCGACCGTGTTGGGAGGCAGATAGAAGTGCTCTTCAAAATTGGCGAGCTCTGCGAGGGGGTTTTGCTCCACATAACGCCACAGGTACATCACCCAGGTTTGTCGCTTGAGCGCATCGCCGTTGGTCGCACCTTTGGGAAACTGCCGGGTGGTGTCGTGAAAGTTGTGAAACGCCAATGCCCACTGCTTGAGATGGTTGCTGCACTGCATCCGACGAGCAGCTTCACGGGCGGATTGGACCGCGGGCAGCAGCAGACCGACCATGATGCCAATGATTGCAATCACCACCAACAACTCGACCAAAGTGAACCCTTGGGTACTGCGGACAGGTTGGCGTGAATAGGACGGCCGAGAAACAGGAAAAGCAAACATCTGCAAGGCCCTCAAGAGAAAAAAATAATTCAGAACACTTCTATCGCAGTCTATGCACCACTAAAACAAGGACACGGGAAAACCAAGCACCTCTACATGTCGCGATCGTACCGCTCTGAAGATTTGCTGTCAAATATTTAGCAGCCACCGCGCAGCGACACCGGCGGATTACTTGCCTCTCCGTCCGGTGCGGGTAACTGTAGGAGTGCAACGCCGGCGGTCCCTGGCAGCCGATGGCCAATCTACAACCGAGCAGAGCACCAGCGGTATATTGACTGCCGAGACCATTTGCTTGACCTCATGCCACTGTCAGTCGTTCTCTTGCCCAGCGAAGGATCTATGAGCATCAATCCGATCGATCTCTCCGACTACGGCTTGGCCGTTGGCAACATCGTCCGCAACGCCACTCCAGCCAGGCTCTATGAGTACGCGCTGATGGATGGCCATGCGGCGATTGCTGGAAGCGGTGCGTTGGCGACCCGCAGCGGTGATAAGACCGGTCGCAGCCCTAAGGACAAACGAATTGTCGATGCTCCGCCGAGCACACAGAACATCTGGTGGGGAGACATCAACATTCGGCTGACAGAGCGGTCATACCTGATCAACCGCCAGCGTGCGATTGACTATCTCAATACCCGTCAGCGGCTCTTTGTTTTTGATGGGTTTGCCGGCTGGGATCCCGCTTACCAAATCAAGATTCGTGTGATCGCAGAGAGTGCTTATCACGCGCTGTTCATGCACAACATGTTGATCCGCCCGACAGCCGCTCAACTCGCCGACTTCGCGAAGCCCGACTTAGTGATCTTCAACGCGGGGTCGTTTCCCGCCAATCCTTACACTCCCCAGATGACCAGTCGGACGAGTATCGATCTGGATATCGAAAAGGGCGAGTTGGTGATCCTCGGCACTCAGTACGCCGGGGAGATGAAGAAGGGCGTGTTCACGGTGATGAACTACCTGATGCCCAAGGCAGGCGTGCTGAGCATGCACTGCAGCGCCAACTGCGCGATCGCCGACGAACGGGACGTCACCCTATTCTTTGGCCTCAGCGGAACCGGCAAGACGACGCTCTCGACCGATCCGCGCCGCAGTCTGATCGGCGATGATGAGCACTGCTGGACGGATGCAGGAATCTTCAACATCGAAGGCGGCTGTTATGCCAAGGTGATCCATCTGTCCCCAGAGAGTGAACCAGAGATTTACCAGGCGATCCGCTACGGCGCTGTACTGGAAAACGTGGTGTACGACGACGACACGCACGAGGTCAATTACGACGACGCCTCGATCACCGAAAACACTCGGGTCGCCTATCCGATCGAGTTCATTCCCGATGCCAAGATTCCCTGTGTAGCCGGGCATCCCAAAAACATCATCTTTCTCACCTGCGACGCCTTTGGAGTGCTGCCGCCGGTCAGTCGTCTATCGCCCGAGCAAGCGATGTATCACTTCATCAGTGGTTACACGGCTAAGGTCGCAGGCACAGAGATGGGGGTTCATGAACCAGTTGCCACGTTCAGCGCCTGCTTCGGTGCCGCGTTCCTCGTCTGGCATCCAGCCAAGTATGCCGAATTGCTCGCCGATCGAATCCGCAATCACGGCGCCAAAGTTTGGCTGGTCAATACCGGCTGGAGCGGAGGCGGCTACGGGACCGGAAAGCGGATGAGTTTGCAGGTAACCCGCCAGCTGATCGATGCGATCCACGATGAATCATTGCAGGAGGCTCCTACGCGAGTCGACCCGATCTTTGGGTTCGAGGTGCCGACGCAGTGTGGCGATCTGCCGGCTGCCTTGCTCTCGCCGCGTGACGCTTGGCCCGATCCCGAGGCCTATGACCAAATGGCCAACCGGCTCGCCGATCTATTCCGTGAGAACTTTAAGAAGTTTGAGGCGGGGGCCAGCGAAGCGATCCGCGGAGCCGGCCCGGTTCCGCGGTCACTCGGCTGAGCCTCCCCAGTCGCGGCCCCCGAGCAGCCTGCGGCCAGGAATCTGCCAGCCTGCGGCCAGGAATCTGCGGCCTAGGCAGTGGCGAGCGAATCGATCTTCG
>CALELC010000587.1 GCA_937904535.1 uncultured Planctomycetaceae bacterium | reverse complement strand
CTTGGTATTAGTCAATGTCTTCTTATTGCTGGTAGGCATGTTATTGGAGCCGACCGCGGCGCTGTTGATCTGTGTACCGGTCTTGCTTCCGGTCGCCAGCCATTTTCAGATCGATCCCTTACACTTGGGCGTCGTGATGATCTTGAATCTGGTGATCGGACTGATTACACCGCCGGTCGGATTGGTGCTGTACGTTCTCAGCTCGGTGACCGGCATCAACTTAAAGATTGTCATGCAGGGGATGGTCCCGTTCTTGTTCCCGCTGATGTTCACACTGGCGGTCGTGACCTTCGTCCCAGCAGTCAGTCTGTGGTTTCCTCGGTGGCTGGGTCTGTAGATGGGGCCGGCGAGCGGTTCACTACCTTGGGACCACCAATCAACTGAGCGAGCTGACTCAGCAGCATGCCGGTAACCCCCCAGACAAAGTGGCCATCCAACCGGTACGCGCTCGACTTGAACTCAAACATTCCGACCGGCTGCTGATCGCGGAAAATCTGCCGCGAGCAGAGCGGGTCGGTACAGTGACCGGGACTGAGCAGCATTTCCAGCGGCATTTCTAGCACGCTGTCGACTTCCAATGGATTGGGCACCCAAGCATCCGCCGGAGCTGCGGCGGTAAAGACCACTGGAAATACCAGATTGTTGCTGGTGTAAACATACACCGGATCGAGTTGGCCACACATCAGCGGATCGACGGGAGCGAGGCCGAGTTCTTCTTGAAACTCTCGCAGGGCCGCTTGGGCCGGCGTTTCGCCAGCCTCAATCATCCCGCCCGGCAGCGAGACCTGTCCGCCGTGATGCCGCAGCGTGCGTGGACGAAGCGTCAGTGGCAACCACCATCGCCCGTCATTCCGCCGCAGCCAGACCAGGGCGACCGCAGCCTGCCGGGCATTGGCCGGAGCCGGTCCGCGATGCCGCCCGTAAGCGAGTTCGGGGGCCAGCGGCGCCGCCCCCCGACCCGATTGCTGTGCGGCCTCGAGGGCCGCGGCGAGCCGCTGTGGCAGATCTGCGGCAGTCACGGTTAGCTGTCGATTTCGACGCGTTCGCCTTGCTTGTCGCGGCAGTCGATTTCCAGCGCTTCGGGATACAGGCTTTCACTGCCCAAGATCTGGACCGTCATTTCGCCGCTGTCCTCCAGTTCCATCACGCTGCGCCGTTTCTTGTTGTTCAAGAACGCGGCCACCTCATCGTTGACCCGTACCGTCACGCGGACAATATGAGGATTGCGGCACGCTAGGGCCAACATACGGATCACTTCGATCGACATGCTCTCGGCCGTCTTCACCAGTCCGCGACCTTGGCAGCACGGGCAATCGGTGTAGATGCTGCGTTTCAAGCTGGTGCGCACACGCTGCCGCGTCATTTCGATCAGACCAAAGGGACTGGTCCGCAGGATCTTTGTCCGCGCGCGGTCCTTCGCCAAGGCATCGCGCAAGGCGCGTTCCACCTTGCGACGATGGGATTCGCGGCGCATATCGATAAAGTCGTTGACGATCACGCCGCCGAGGTCACGAAGCCGCAACTGCCGAGCGATTTCCTTGGCCGCAACCAAGTTGAGCCGAAAGGCGTTCTCATCCGCCGAATCACTGCCGCCGCGGAAATTACCGCTGTTGACGTCGATCGCGACGAGCGCCTCAGTCGGATCGATCACGATCGAACCACCACCGGGCAGATCGACTTTGCGTTGATTGATCTTCGCGATCTCTTCTTCGAGCTTGTACTTATGGAACAGCGGCTGCCGTGCATCGTAGAACTTCAAATGATCGACGAAGTGCGGCATCACCATCCGCAGAAACTCACGAGTCTTCTCATAAGCTTCTTTTTCATCGATATAAATTGCATCGATATCACTGCTGAGGACGTCGCGAATGGTCTTGATGATCATATCGCTTTCCTCATAGATCGGCCCGGGCTCGCTGGTGGTCTGCACCCGCTTGACGATCGCCTTCCAGAGCCGCAGCAGGTACTCCAAATCGCGTTGGAGTTCCTCTTCTTGACGCTGAGCGCCTGCGGTGCGGACGATGAACCCTAAGCCTTTAGGCGGGTTGATCGACAGCAGGCACCGGCGGAGACGCTTACGATCTTCCTCGTCTTCGATCTTGCGGCTGACGCCGACGCGGCCGAGCGCCGGCATCAACACCAAATAACGACCGGGAATCGAAATGTACGTGCTTAAGGTCGGGCCTTTGGTGCCGATGCCTTCTTTGATCACCTGCACCAGGACTTCGTCGCCGCGGCGAAAGATTTCTTGGATCGGCGGTTTGTTGCGAGGGCGGCCACCTTTGAAGGCGGTCTTCGAACCGCGGCCTGTTTCGCGAGCACGTTCGGCGGAACGTTGCGCCAATTCATCCGACTCACGCATGATCTCCGCGGGGTCATAACCTCCTTGGCGGAAATACTGAGGCTCCACGTCGCTGACATGCAGAAAGCCATTGCGGCCGACGCCGAAATCAACAAACGCGGCCTGGATGCTCGGCTCTAAATTAACGATTTTGCCGCGATAGATATTGCCGGCATAAGCTTCAACACTCTTGCGTTCAATATAGAGTTCATCGAGCCGACCATCTTCCATGATCGCGATGCGGCTCTCTTCAGGCTGCGCTACATTGATCAGCATCTCTTTTTTCATTAGTGCTGTTCCTTGATAAGGTTATGTGGTGGGTATGTGATTAATGCGGGTTGATTTCCGCATCGATTTTGGACGCGTGGGCTGCTGGCAAAGTTGGCGATGCAGCCGCGCGCGGCCGCTCCATCTCGTCGGCCAGCACCACTTTGGTTCTGCGAATGATCGCACCGTGTTCGATGAGATCGCCCAGACCGATGGCGCTCAGCACCTCGGTCAGTTTGAGAGACGCACTGGGCGTGTTGAGTTGGGTCAGGTGCAGGATCTGGTCACGGCGTTCAAAACAGGGAAACGTCGAGGCAATCTCTGCCGTGACTTCCTTGCCTTTGCGGCCGATGGTGATCTGCCCGACCTGTTTGGCCTCGGCGATGGCAGCATCAATCCGCTGCGGATCGATCGCCGGAGGCAGGGTGACTTCGTACTCGCTGCTGTGAACTTGAGCTTTGGCCCGCCCAGCAAACGAGGCGATCGCGGTGCCGTCGGCATGAAACCGCGCCACCAGTTCAACCGATCGAATTTCCAGCCCTGGTTGACCATCGGCCGCCAATCGCTGGTGCAAGGTCTCCGCATCGATCGGCTCAGCCAATTCGATCTCGACGACTTCGTCGAGCCCTTCGATGCCGAGAGCGAGTGCGGAAGGAAATCCGATCCGCGGCTTCGGATTGAAGCCTTCGGACATCGATAGCCGCAAATCCGCCCGACGCAATAGTCGTTCCCACAACCGTTGCAAGTCACGATGGCCGATCCATCGCAGCAAATCGGTCTTCGCAAAACGAACGCGGAAACGGTCGCGAATCGGCAAGTTGTTGGCCGCATCGGTCATGAGACGATCAATTCCGGAGCGAACTTGCTAAGCCGCTCAAGCAGATAGAGATCCACATCGCGGGCGCAGTCCAGGGTCATCGCCCGCTCAGCAATCCCCCGGCACTGCGCCAACGAGACACTGCGGATCGCTTTCTTTAGTTTCGGCAGGGCGTGCGGTGGAACGCTCAGATTGCGGACGCCCAGCCCGACGAGCAACAACGTGCGAGCCGGATTGGTGCTCATCTCGCCGCACACGCACAGCGGGATCTCGGCCTCGTCGGCCACCGCCACGCAGCGTTCGATCAGCCGCAGCACCGCCGGATCGCTGGACTGATACAAGTCCGCGACGCTGACGTTGCTGCGATCGACTGCAAGCGTGTACTGGACCAAATCGTTGGTCCCGATGCTGAGGAAATCGACCTCCTTGACGAACCGGTCAAGCATCAGCACAGCGGCCGGCACTTCGACCATCATGCCGATCGGCACATCGCGGCGGTGCGGTTGGCCTTCTTCGGCGAGGTCTTCGGCGATGATGTTGACCAACATCCGCGCCTGTCGCAGTTCCGACAGCGTGGTGATCAGCGGAAACATGATCCGCACATCGCCATGCATCGCCGCCCGGAGCAGCGCCCGCAACTGTGGCCGAAAGAGTTCCGGGGTTTTGAGCGACAACCGAATGCTTCGCAGCCCCAAAAACGGGTTCGGTTCCGGTTCGCTCAGCGGCCGGCTGCCCATCTTGTCCGCGCCCAGATCGAGCGTCCGGATGATCACCGGCCTGCCCTGCATCGCCTCGATCACTTCGCGATAGGCACGGTAATGATCTTCTTCGCTCGGTTCTTCATCGCTGGCCAGGTAGAGGAACTCGGTGCGGTACAGACCGATGCCATCGGCGCCGCGTTCCAGACAGGCAGCCACCTCGTGCGGAAACTCGATGTTGGCACTCAGCGAAACCGCCACGCCGTCGGTCGTAACCGCCGGTAAATCTCGCAAGCTCGCCAATCGGACCGCCAAGTTGTGCTGCCGCTGCCGACCTTCCTCATAGCGGTGGAGCGTATCGGGATCCGGATCCAGGATCACGATCCCTCGGTCACCGTCGACGATCACCCGCGTGGCACCGCGGACACTTTCCAGAAACTCGCCGATGCCGACCACCGCGGGCAGTTCCAACCCTTTGGCGACAATCGCGGTGTGTCCCCCAGGGCCGCCGGTTTCCGTGCAAAACCCGCGGACATAGCGGCGGTCGAGGTTCGCGGTTTCCGAGGGCGTGAGGTTGTGCGTCAGCACGATCACCGGCTCGGTCAGTTCCGTCAGCGGCCGCCGGGTGACGGCCCCGAGTTGTTGCAGCAACTGCTGCTCGATATCGACGATATCTTCGGCCCGCTGGGCCAGCAGAGAATTGTCCAGGCGGCGCAAATCGGCCGCATAGCGATGCAGGACTTGGCTGACCGCGTAGGCCGCCGATTGTTTGCCTTGGTCGATCCGCCGCTGCAACTCTGCGTGCAACCGCGGGTCGTGCAGCATTTGCAGTTGCGCAGCAAAGATTTCGCCGGTCGAATCACCGGCAAAGGCGGCGGTGTTTTGCTGATTGCTCGCCAACGTCGCCGAAACCGCCTCGACCGCGCGACGCAGTCGAGCGATCTCTTGGTCGACATCCTCGGGAGCGACTTGGCAGTTCGGTATGCGGTAACCTTCTCGGTTCAGCACGAGGGCTGGACCGATGGCTACACCCGGGGAGACCGGGATTCCGTGGAGTTCAAGCATCGAGGGCCGGGCCCGCGCCGCTCCAGACAATCAGCCAGATCCCACGGGGATGGACCGCGTGGAACCGGATCGTCCAGAGAGCGAGAGCGACGGAAATCCATCATTTTTGTTCGGGTGGTGGTGCTGGTAGCGCTGGCAAGCGAAGCGGCGCGCAAGCCGCAACGGGCAACCGGGAGCTGCTCCGAAGCAAGCGGCTGCGCTGCGTCATTCGGCCTGCTCCAACTCATGAAAGCCGTTATCAAACAACTCGGAGATCATCGCCACCGCCTGTTCCGCATCCGCCCCTTCTGCCAGCAGCGACATCTGGGTGCCGCACTCGGCCCCCAGGGTCAGCAGCGACAGGATGCTTTTGCAATCCACCCGGCAGCCGTCTTTCTCAAGCATGATATCGGCTTGATAGCGGCTGGCTTCACGGACGACCAAATCCGCGGGACGGGCATGCAGTCCCTGGGGATTGCGAACGACAACGTTTCGGGTGATGACTGTTGAACTCATGGCGAAGGCATCGCCGATACCGATTGAATCTTTGATAAATGAGAGTAGCGCCGCGGACGCATCCGCGGCCAACCGCACAACTGCCTACGAGGCGAACTGATTATTATCAGCTTCTTCCAGCAGTTGGTGAATATCTTCGCGCGTGCGGCTCTGCTTCAGGAAGCGACAGAAAGTTTCGTCGCGAAGCTGTTTGGAAATGTTTTCGAGGGCGCGGAGGTGGTCGCCTGGGCGGTCCGGCGGGCTGATCAACAAAAAGAACAGCTGCACTTTTTCGCCGTCGAGGCTGTTGAAATCGACGCCATCGACCGAGACGCCGACGGTGCCGACGAGTTTGCCGACGCCGGGATGCTTGGTGTGCGGAACAGCGACGCCCCGACCGATGCCCGTGCTGCCAAGTTCCTCGCGTTTCATGATCGCCGCAATGATGTCGGCCTTCTCATCGGCGTTGATCTCGCCAGCCTGCAGCAGCGAATCGACCAACTCGGTGATCACGTCTTCTTTGTTGTCAGCGGTGAGTTCGGCGCAAATGGCCTTCTCACAAATAAAATCCGAAAACTTCATGAAATTAGGTCCTGAAAGTGGATGCGTGCCTGTGGGGCAGACGCGTGGTCGATGGGAATGAGAACGGGATTCAAATGGATCGGATCGCCCCACGGCACAGCAACAGCTTCAGCTTAGGTCACCCAACGCGACCTGGCCTCACTTCAAGATACGGCGAGCCAAAAACTGGCGTCGACAACCAGATAAACGCCGGGGCGACCGGATACGGACCTCACTCGGAAACGGAAGTTGAATCGATGTGCGTGTGACGCGTGGCGCGGTGACCGGTCATCTTTTCCTTGGTTCGACGCAATTGCTGCTCGATCTTCGGGATGGCCAAGTCCAATGCTGCCAAGACTGTGGTGGCCTCCGCCGTCGCCAAGCAATCCGCAGCATGCTCTGCCGAGACGCGAAGTTCCACCGTCGGGTTGTCCAACTGCTTCATGTCGATGACGACTTCGATCGCATTGACCCGATCAAACAGCCGACGGAGCTTCTCCACCTTTTCTTCGATCAGAGGCTGATCGCCCGGTTGCATTTCGCCGTGGCGGACGGAGACGCTGATTTGCATCGAAAACTCCCGTGTATCCATCGCATGAACTGAGACGTCGCGGGCGGTTGAATCCGCAAACCCGGCGAACCGTTCGCCCCGTCCGACTCCTGGGCAAACCCGCGAGTCAATCATAGCAGACAACCCAGCGGTTCGGGGAGACGTTCTCCCGGGCATTTTGTCCGCCGAGGTCGCCTCATTTTCCCCGGCTCCCCACGACAAGACAAGTTCGACACTGCCCATCCACCACCCCACAGGCAGATTCATGAACTTCCACAAGCGGGGCAAAAACCTCCTCGCCGTGAGTGAAAATCTCGCTCATTGACCTTGCTGCCAACTTTTGACATCGCGTAGAAGCGAGTTCGGCATGGAAGCCGAATATTCGATAAGGATGGGTCAATGACAACTGAAATCACTGGCAAGACGATCAGCCATCTGGTCCGAGGAGTGGACCAAGTGCTCATCCTCGGCGATCCAGAAGTCTGCTGCGTCGATGCGTTGCCGCTCCGCGATGCTCGCTCCGGCTGCGTCACGCTGATCGATGATGCCAGCCGCGCTCCGCAAGTCCTTCGCTCGGGCGCCGCTGCGGTCGTCACCGCCGAACCAATTCAGTCGCTCGCCTGCACGCAGCTGGTGACCGACGATATCCACAAACTGTTCACCCACCTGGTCGGCCAGTTCCGTCCGCGCCCCGCAGCGACCCGCTACGCATCCATCCACGCGAGCGCGCAGATCGATCCAACGGCTTCGATCGGCTCCAGCACCTCCATCGGCGCCGGAGTGGTGATCGGAGCCGGAGCGGTGATCGGCGATCACTGCCATCTGATGCCCGGAGTCGTGGTGATGGACAACTGCCGCGTAGGCGATCACTGCCGGATCTATCCCAATGTCGTGATCTACGAACACACGCAGATCGACGACCATGTGCAGATTCACGCTGGGTCGGTCATCGGCGCCCACGGTTTTGGCTATCGCCAGGTCGAAGGACGGCACGTCTCCACCGCCCAACTCGGCTACGTCCACATCGAATCGCACGTCGACATCGGCGCCAGCGTCACCATCGACCGGGGCACCTACGGCGTGACCCGCATCGGCGAAGGGACCAAGATCGACAATCTGGTGATGATCGGACACAACTGCCACATCGGCCGGCACAACTTGCTGTGCAGCCAAGTCGGCATCGCCGGCTCGTGCCAGACCGGCGACTATGTCGTGCTGGCCGGCCAAGTCGGACTGGCGGACCACATCACCCTGGGTGACCAAGTGGTGGTCGGCGCTCAGGCCGGCGTGATGGAAAACCTCGCCAGCGACCAAGTTTATCTCGGCAGCCCGGCGACGACACAGCGCGATCAGATGCAGATCATGGCGGTCCAGCGCCGTCTGCCGGAGATCCGCCGCGAAGTCAAATCACTGCGTCGGGACGTCGATCAACTGCGCACCGAACAAGCCGCTGGTTCGGCCGCCGGTTCCACCGCCTGCCGCGGCGAGAGCCGACTCTCTCCTGCGGCCAGCGACGATGACGCGGCGGAGGCCAAGCACCCGGCCGCTCCCCACTGCATTCCGTTTCGCCGCCCCGCGGCATGAGGCATCCTGGCTGATGAGCGGCGGTTATCATCCACTCGCCAGCTACCGCAGGCTGAGCGAACCAGGGCGTGGCGAACCCATCGGCTTGATCGCGGGCTGGGGACGCTTTCCGATCCTGGTCGCGGAATCTCTGGTCGCTCGCAAAATCCCCGTCTGCTGCATCGCGATCGCCGGGCATGCGGACGAACACCTCGAATACCTCTGCGACCACGTGCGCTGGTCGGGCGTGGGCCGCATGGGCACGCACCTCCGCTACTTCCGCAAGCTAGGCGTGCGGCAGGTGACGATGGCTGGCAAGCTGTTCAAGGCCGACCTGCTGTACAGTGGCTCGGTTTGGCTCCGCCACTGTCCCGACTGGCAATGCCTGCGGACTTTTGGACCGCTGCTACTGAGCCGTCACGGCAACGCCCGCGATGATTCCCTCCTGATTGCAGTCACGCAAATGTATCAGCGAAACGGTATGGAAGTCGCCGCCGCGACCGATTTGGCACCCGAACTGCTCGCTCCTGAAGGTTGGTTGGTCGGCAGACGAGCCGGCTCGGCCAAGCTGCAAAGCGACGTCCGATTCGGCTGGGAGGTTGCCAAGCAGATGGGCGGACTCGACATCGGACAAAGCATCACTGTCAAAGACGGAACCGTCCTGGCAGTCGAAGCGATCGAAGGTACCGATGAGTGCATCCGCCGGACCGGAGAACTCTGCCGGCGCGGCGGCTGGGTACTCGTGAAAGTCGCGAAACCCAATCAGGACATGCGGTTCGACGTGCCAACGATCGGCCCCCAAACCGTTGAAATGGTCCGCAATGCCGGCGGGGCAGCGATCGTCATCGAAGCTCACCGCACCATCATCGTCGACCAGACCGCAACCTATGCCGCCGCGGCCGCAGCCGGCATCGCGATCGTTGCCGTTGCCGACCCGCAGGCTGCCCTCGCGGCACAGGTTGCCTAGAACAGCTCCATCCTCCTCGCCTCAGGGCAACCTATCATGTGCGGCCGATTCACCTTACGCAGCTCGGCCCAAGCGATCGCAGATCAGTTTCAGCTCACGTTCTTGCCTGAGCTGCAACCGCGGTACAACATCGCCCCCACGCAATCGGTGGCTGCCGTGCGCGTCGCCCCAGGCAGTTCCGACGTCGCCCAGCGCGAACTGGTGCTGCTTCACTGGGGTCTGATTCCCTCCTGGGCGAAGGACCGCAAGCTCAGCTACAGCACGATCAACGCCCGCGCCGAAACCGTGGACAGCAAACCGGCGTTTCGCCAAGCGTTTCAGAAACGCCGCTGCCTGATTCTCTGCGACGGCTATTACGAATGGCAGAAAACGGGCGACCACAAACAACCCTTCTACATCCACCGTCGCGACGACCGGCCGTTTGCTTTGGCTGGCCTGTGGGAACACTGGCAACAGGGCGATGACCCGTTGCAGTCGTGCACGATCATCGTCACCGAAGCCAACGCTCAGCTGAGGTCGATGCATGACCGCATGCCGGTGATTCTCGACCAAGCTGACTACGACGTGTGGCTCGACCCGGAGTCGGCCGGCAAACCGCAACTCCGCGAACTGCTCCGCCCGCTGGCTAGCGAGGACCTCGAGGCTTACCCGGTCAGCACCGTGGTCAACAGCCCTCGGCACGAAACTCCCCAGTGCATCGAGCCGCTAGAAAAGTGAGCAGCGAGCACTCGGGCCGGCCGCTGCGATCATCTGCTCTCCCCGAAACCGAGCCGCTCATTCGAACCGCACTTGCCCTCTAACCCGGCGCCCCCCAAGCAGGCGCTGACGCCCGGCATCGGCTACGCTGCGAGGTTGCGGCTGACGTCGGTGCGGTAGGCGACCGCAGCCGGCAACAGGCCAGCCAGAATCGCTAACAACAACACCAGCGGCAGCACAAAGAACTCGTAGGCGCTGACGGTGAAAAACCCAGCCCACACCCCGGTGTACTCTTCGATGTACGGACTGGCCAGCAGGATCGCCGTGTGAGCCAGCAGCCAACCGGCGACACTGCCGATCAAGGCGATCAGCAGACTCTCCAGCAAGATGATCATCGTGACCGCATCGCGTCTGGCCCCCAGCGCCCGCATCACTGCGATGTCTCGCCGACGATCATTCATCGAATTGTAGATCCCGACCAAAATCCCCATCGCCGCGACAACGCAGGTGATAACAGTGATCGCCACGAGCGCCTTGAGCAACGGGCCGACCAGTTGCTCTAGCAACTTGTGAATCTCGCCGACCGGGGCAGCGGCCTGCGCTTCAATCCCCTCATTGATCACATTCATGAGCTGCGCCCCCCACAGCCCACCGCTGCGGACCAACAGAGCGGTTACCTCACGCTGTGGAATCGTCAGCGGACGGATTTCTTCGCCATCGGGATCCCGCCCTGCAGGCGCGTCACCTTGAACCATATCAGCTGGATACTCGCTGACAGGCTTGGCGTGGTTCTCCATCAAATAAAAGCCTTCGAGATTAACGAACGCCGCTCGATCGTTGGGTGTCCCGGTCGGTGCCAAGATTCCAACAATATGAAATGCATCGGCATGCCCTTCGCCTTCGGGATCGCCGTGAGTCGGGTGAAAGATATCGCCGACCTTCAGCTTGAGCTGCGATGCGACCCGCGAACCGACCACCGCCTCGAAATAGCCATGTTCTTCATTATAAGTTTCGAAGTTCCGGCCCTCGCGAAACTCGAACGGCTTGTCGAGATCTTCACCGTGCTGCAGCAGATTAAAGAAATCGGGCGTCGTTCCCACAGCGCGGTACTGGCCGAAGTAGTCACCTAACGCCAGCGGAATCACCACGCCGCCAGCAACGTACGGCGCGTACTTGCCAGCCGTTTCGGCAAGTGCCTGCGAACCACCATACCGTCGCACCAACTCCGCCCGCTGCTCCTGAGTGAGAAACTCCATGTACTGCGTAAACGGCAGGTTCTCAATCGGCTGACTGAGGTAATACACCGAGTTGAGCGTGAGTTGCAGCGGGTCGCCTTTGGGACCAATAACCAAGTTGTAGCTGACCGCGGAATTGTTGCGAAACGCGTCGGTGATGATCCCATAGACCGCTAACACCAACACCACCAGCGCGACACCCAAGGCAAGCGAGAAGGTGGTGAGGATGCTCGACAGCGAGCGGTACCGAAAGTTTCGCCAAGCGATTTGCAGCAACGACATAGCAGACAAACGATCTTGTAGGAGGGACAACGCGAGGGCGACAACAGCGGCGCCGGATTGATGGGCGGACCCTTAGGACACAGCCCGTGTGTCGCCGCCGGTGGGAGGTGGCTCTGAACGCTTAGGCCGAAGCCGCAGCAGTGCCTGCAAGCACGCGGTTGAACTGTTCCAACCGCTCGACACGATCAAACTGCGCGGCCAGTTCCATGCTGTGGGTCACCAGCAGCAAGGCCACGCCGTCTTCGCGGCAACTATTGCGAATCAGGTCGATCACGGTTTGACTGCTGGCAGGATCGACGTTCGCCGTCGGCTCATCGGCCAGCAACAATTTGGGACGGCTGGCGAGGCTCCGCGCGATCGCCACGCGCTGCTGCTGGCCGACCGACAATTGCGCCGGCCGGTAATGCGCCCGCTCGGCCAATCCCACGCGTTCCAGTAGCGCTAACGCCCGGCTCGAGTCGTGTCGCCCACTGGCAAACGACATCCCCAACCGCACGTTCTCCAGCGCCGTAAAACCGGGCAGCAGATTAAAGGTTTGAAAAACGTAGCCGGTGGTCGACGCGCGGAAGCGATCACGACCGGATTCGCTCAGCCGCGTAATGTCGGTACCGGCGACACGAATGGAACCACC
>CALELC010000586.1 GCA_937904535.1 uncultured Planctomycetaceae bacterium | reverse complement strand
CTGGTACGATCGCGAAGTGTGGCGAGCGGTGCCGCAACTTCGCGAGTTGCGTGAGCTTGAATCGGTAGACTCGCAGGAACTGAGTGATCAATTGCGGCAACGCCGAGCGCGACTGCGGATCGAGGCCGCCTTGCCGGGCGTGTTTGAAAACCGCGGAGCTCGGAGCATCGCTCTCAGTTATGCAGGCTACACGTTTCCGACCGTCTTTCCGGTGGAAAAAGCTCAATTCCAACTCCTGCTCAATCACTTTGCTCTCCGACTCATCATCGATTGGGTGTTGGGATTTGCGATGGTGTTTCTTGGGATTCTGGTCACAGCCGCGATCATTCCCGACATGCTGCAGCCCGGCTCCTTGCACTTGCTATTGAGCAAGCCGGTGTCGCGGCCCCTCTTGTTCCTGGCCAAGTTCATCGGTGGCTGCGCGTTTGTGTTCCTGTGTGTGTCGCAGTTGATCATCGGGCTGTGGCTGATTTCAGGCCTGCGTCTTGATCTGTGGAATCACCGGCTGTTGCTGTGCATTCCCGTATGCGTGTTTCTGTTTGCCGTGTTCTTCAGCGTCTCCGCGGTCGCGGGCCTGCGCTGGCGGTCGCCGATCCTGGCGATTGGACTGGCCAATCTATTCGGCGCCGCATGTTTGCTGATTGGGTTTGCTGGCTGGCTGGCGGACTCGTTTGTCACCGAGAACGATCGGATCACTGGTCTGACGGTTTCAGGTGATCAAATCATCGCTGCGACCCGCGGTGGCAACCTGCGGCAGTTCGACCCGGCGGCGCGACAGTGGACGGATCTGTTTCCCGATGATCCGGGACGCAATGACCGCGTGCTAACGCCGGTTACGCTCAGCGACGGCCGGATTGTCACGGCGCGGGTCCGTGGCGGGCGTGTCAATTTGTTTGGCTCCGGCGCGACGCCGCTGTTGCTGCTCAACGCGCAGCCACCCAGCCAAATCGAACCTTCGATTGAGCTTCCGGTCGGTACGACCGAGTTGTTTCCGGTCGATAACGGAGGCTTGCTGGCAATGAACTCGGGCGACCTGATGATGGCACCCGCCAAGGTTCTCGCGCCAGCGTCCGAGGAAGCGTCTCCTCCCGCCCCAGGTGAATCAGATCCCGATCAAGCTGGCGATCAGCCCTCGAGCGATGGCTCCGCTGGCCAGTCCGCGAGTTCGCTAGCGCTCTCGGCGACCGGCTGGTTGCCGCGGTTGATCAAGATGATGGGTGGACCGAGCGATGGGTTCATCTCGGTGTTGCCTGAGCGAGTAACCTTGGCAGCCCCGCATGCGCTCGGCCTCGGCCGCGGCGGCGAGCAACTCTATCTCTACTCAGGTGGACGACTGCTGCGACTCGATCGTCAGCCCGATGACGGCGCCGCCGAACCTCGCTGGACACACTCTGCTCAGACCGAGACGGTAACTGCGACTCAGGCCATCTGGCTGAGCGTCCTCGACGATCGGCTGTTGCTGTTTCGCAGTGATGAACCTCCGTTGTGCTACGGTCCCACGCTGGAGTCGGTGACACTGGAGGGCGACGTGGCAGAGCAGCTGGCGGAATTGAAAGTGGTCTCGGCAATCAGTTGCTGGCGTGCCGGCGCCGTCGCGTTACTGGCGGGTGATGGCCGGGTGTGGGTGATCGGAACCGATCGGCAGCAGCGATTGTCGGCCCAACCGTTGCCTGGGGTACGCGAGGCGGAGGCGATGCACTGGGACGAGGCAAGCGGACAGCTATGGGTGGCACATCACGTGGACCGGGTTTCCGCATGGAAGCTGGCGGACGCTCATACGACCGGCTCGTCGGCCATCCCCGAACACCGCCAAGTGCTCCAGCTGCGGCCGAAGCTCGGCGGCTGGAGATGGGTTGAGCGGTACTTGGTGACGCCGCTGCGATTCGTCACTCCGCAAACAGCCGAGCTGGGTGAGACGATTGCCACAATCATCTCGGGGGAAAATGCGATGCAGGTGCCGTTTGCGGGCGCTGGCGAGACCACCGTGCACCGCTACCGGGTGTGGCGCCCCGTGCTTACCTGTGGCGCATTCATCGCGGCAATGCTCACGTTAGGTTGCGTTTATTTCGCGCGTGCGGATTTCTGAATAGGCACTTTGAACCTCGCACTCCAGAGCGGCACCCGCAGCCCTAGCCAGTGGGCTAAGGAAAATCGTCGGCAGCGGTACGGTTGGGGACGGCAAAATCGCGGCCACAGCGATCGATTTTGACGGTTTTTTTTCTTTGACCTTCCGCTTGCGGCAAAGCTTTGCGATATTTGTCGCCGATTGCTCGTGCCGGAAGGGGGAAGGACTCGCTGGAGTTCCGTTGCCCGGGGTGTCTGGGGGTCGGCAAACTTGAATTCTATCCGCTACCGGTTGCCCGGTCCGTGAAGCTGTCCTTCGCGAGCCGGTGACTCTCTGAGTTGTGGCGGGCACTTAGTTAGGTGATAGAGATGAACTTGGAGAAACTGCGAAACATCGGAATCAGCGCCCACATTGACTCGGGGAAAACGACGTTAAGCGAGCGGATTCTGTACTATACCGGCCGAATCCATAAGATCGAAGACGTTCGTGGTGGCGGCGATGGCGCGACCATGGACCATATGGAACTCGAACGCGAACGCGGGATCACGATCACCTCGGCCGCTACGAGCGTCAACTGGAAGGGCACCCCGATCAACCTGATCGATACCCCGGGTCACGTCGACTTTACCGTTGAAGTGGAACGTTCGCTGCGCGTGCTCGACGGGGCCGTGCTGGTGTTGTGCGCCGTCGGTGGTGTGCAAAGCCAGTCGATCACGGTCGATCGCCAGATGAAGCGTTACCAGATTCCACGGTTGGCGTTCATCAACAAGATGGACCGTACCGGGGCCAACCCGTTCCGCGTGACCGAACAGCTTCGCACGAAGCTCGGCGCCGAGGCGTTCATGATGCAATTGCCGATCGGCGCTGAAGAAAACTTCCGCGGCGTGATCGACTTGGTCGAAATGCAAGCCTACACCTTCGGCGGTGACCGCGGTGAAGTCGTTGAAGTCAACGAGATCCCCGCCGATCTGCGCGACGAAGCTGAAGAATATCGCGGCAAGATGCTCGAAGCGTTGTCGATGTACAACGACGAGATGATGGAATTGCTGCTCAGCGAAGAAGAAGTTCCGAAGGACCTGGTTTACAAGGTTGCTCGTCAGGCCGTGTTGGCCGGTGCCACGCCGGTGTTCATGGGCACAGCTTACAAGGACAAGGGCGTGCAGCCGCTGTTGGATGCGGTCACCCGCTACCTGCCCAGCCCGTTGGAGCGTGAAATCCGCGGTAAGGATCCGAAGGACGAGACGAAGAAGATCGAATTGTTCGCCGATCCTTCGCGCCCCTTCGTCGGTATGGCGTTCAAGATCGTCGACGACGCATTCGGCCAGCTGACGTTCATGCGGGTCTATCAAGGCACGGTCAACAAGGGCGACACCTACGTCAACCAACGTACCGGCCGCAAAGAGCGCTTCAGCCGCTTGGTGCGGATGCACAGCGACAAACGTGAAGATATCGATATGGCGCAGGCCGGCGACATCATCGCCGTCACCGGGATCGACTCCGCCTCCGGTGATACCTACGCCAACGAACGTGACTACTGTACGCTCGAGTCGATGTTCATTCCGGAACCGGTGATCAAGGTCGCCGTGACTCCGCTGAGCCGAGCTGACTCGGACAAGATGTCGAAGGCGCTGCAGCGTTTCCGTAAGGAAGACCCGACTTTCCGCGTGTTCACCGATGAGGAAACCAACGAAATCCTGATCAGCGGTATGGGTGAGTTGCACCTCGACGTTTACGTCGAACGGATGAAGCGCGAGTACAAGGTCGAAGTGGAAGTGGGCGCTCCAAAGGTCAGCTACCGCGAAAGCCCGACCAAGACGATCGAGTTCAACTACAAGCACAAGAAGCAGACCGGTGGTTCGGGCCAATACGCTCACATCGTCGGGACGCTCAGCCCGATCGAATCGGCCAACGAAGGCAGCTTCGAGTTCGAAGATCACGTCGTCGGGGGCCGGATTCCCAAGCAGTACATCCCGGCGGTCGAAAAGGGCTTCCGCGATTCGCTGTCCAAGGGGCCTGTGGCTGAATTCCCCGTGGTGGGTACCAAGATCGACCTGCAGGACGGCAGCTACCACGACGTCGACAGCTCGGAAAAGGCGTTCTACACGGCTGCTCAGGGTTGCTTCCGCGAGTACTTCGTGAAGGCCGATCCGGTGTTGCTCGAACCGATTATGAACGTTGAAATTGAGTGCCCCGAAGCGTTCCAAGGCTCAGTTGTCGGCGACATCATCAGCCGCCGAGGCTTGATCACCAACACGGACGTTCGCGAAGGAATCACGATCGCAACGGCAGAAGTGCCGTTGGCGGAAACCTTCGGTTACGCCACCGACCTGCGAAGCATGACGCAAGGTCAGGGAACGTTCACGATGGAATTTGCGACCTATCGTCGCGTGCCATCGAACATTCAGGAAGAAATCATTGCCGCTAAGAAGAAGGCACAGTTGGTCGGCGCCAAGTAATTCTTGACGTCATCGACTCGAATCACGTTCTGGGCAAGCCGGCGACGGCTTGCCCAGTTTCGTTTAGTTGGGCCCCTTCGCCGGTTACCAATTGATCAAGGATTTGCGCGGGTTACTACCAGTTTTTTCTCCTCGCGGTTCCGCAGGCGTACTGGGTCTCAGCATTACGGACAGCAGCCGTAAGCGCTCCCAATGAAGCCCCCCAGATCACGTGCGACGCGATCGTCAGCGCGTTGCGTTGGTGTGGCTCTTTCGTTGCACTGGCTTCCATCTCTAGCGCCGACAACCAGCCCAGGTAGCTCAACGCCCAGACCAAGAGGCCATAGGAACTTCCTGATACAACTGGACGGGTCGCTCGCAGCTGCGGTTCCAGCACTCCATAGACGGCTCCCATCGATACGCCAAACCCGTGATGGGCGAGCATGGCTAACGCTTCGAACTGCGGCTGTGTCAGTGGTTGCTCAAGCCCCACTCGCTCCAGTGTCTCATCAACAATGAGCTCAGGCGGCAGTCCATAGCGCTGACGGGCTGGCAGGCAGCGGTGCATCAGCAGCATCGCGGCGGTCATGCCGACAGTTGCCAAACCTCCGGCAATTCCCCCGCGAACCACTCTCGGCAATAGCGAATCCTTAAGCATCAATGAGTTCCTTAACCGACTGTTTCGCTTCTTGGTCGATGATGTTCAGAGCGGATCGTCCGGACGGCCGATTGCTTCGGGTGGCCAAATCTGCACTTTGAGCGCCTCTGCCTGGGCGTGCACCAACGGCCTGCCATCGGTCACATTCAGGCCATGGGATGCGACCATACTGGACGTCAGCCGCTCAACCTGTGCTGTCCGCAGCGGCCACGGCCGGTGAAAGATCCGCGCCCGATACAGCCGTTCGCCGTCGGAGCTATAGAGACAATAACGTTCGATCAGGAAGAACTCTTGCGAGTCCCGATCGGCCTCCGGCAATCGGTCGCCAAGTTTCCAAGTCGCATGAAACTCAGCTGGCACCGGACCACGCTCCGCTCGTACCGAATGAAAATCGACCCGCTCCTCGTTGCAGCGGAGTTCCATCGTGGCTTTGACATAGGGCAAGGAATACCCAATCCGCGCTCCCCATACGGCCAACAAATTGGAAGCGTCGAGCGAAAGAAACCAAACTCCCGGCACCCCATCGCGATGCACATAAGTCCGGACATTCAGTTCATGGGAACTGCTGAGAAAGGGAACTGAAGGTGATAGCGGTAACCGCATCGAAGTGATCGTAAACGGAGTCACGCCGATCCATGCGGTCCCCTCCCACATATCGATCTCCAGCCCAGCTGGAATCAATCTTCGCAACGTCTGAACTTCGACCGGCCAGTGCAAAAACAGCAACTTATCCCAAGTCTGATACATTAACGGCCAGCCTCCGGGGTAACTCCGAATGCTGGTTCGATCAATGGCCACTTGTTGAGACAAGCTCCGAACTCCTGCTGGAAGATTCAGGCACTGGGAACGATTCTAAGATCGTTCACATTTCATTGTTGCTGACCGCCGCCTGCTGAGTCAGTGTCGTCAGCGGAGACTGCGAAAGCGATGACTCACTGTCATAACCGCGTGCACGCTGTTGCCCGATTCCCCCGGGCCCCGGAAGCATCCGGTTGATCAGCGCGAAGGCATCGGCGCCGAGGCCGGGCAATACCGAATACAATTTGTCCGCCAGCTTCGCCGGTGCTCCGATGACTAAGAATGCGTCACCATAGCTGCACGCATCGATGATCTGCTGCGCTGCTCGGGGAGCATTTGCAGACAGGATCGGCAGTGAATCGCTGATCTTAAACCAAGCGTACTCCGCAGCATGCTGGCCTTTGAAAGAGGCGTTGCGTGGGCTGCCGGTGCGCATCAGGCCCGGACATACCGTGGTAACCACAATGCCGTCTTTCGCTAGTTCGCTTCGCAGTCCCAAGGAATAGCCGACGAGGGCAAACTTACTTGCTGAATAAGGCAGCAAGTGAGGGACGCTGACCCGTCCGCCGATCGACGAGATATTAACGATTCGGCCTTCACCACGACGACGCATACTCGGCAACACAGCTTCGTTAACAAACAGCGGCCCATAAAAATGTGTCCGCATGGCCTCGTCGTAGTCCTCGATGGTCATACATTCCAGGGGACCACCTTGGATCGTGCCGGCGTTGTTGATCACGACATCGATTACGATTCCCTGATCCGTAATCTGCTCAATCATGCAGCGGACCGAGGCGGGCTGCATAACATCACAGACGATCGTAAGGACCTGATGTCCCCGTGCGTGAAACTCCGCCTTCACTCGAGCCAGTTCTTCGGCGTCCCGAGCACAGAG
>CALELC010000585.1 GCA_937904535.1 uncultured Planctomycetaceae bacterium | reverse complement strand
ACACTGGCCGCGTCGTACGCCAAAGCCAGATCGATCCCTGCCTCCAAGTCACTGCTGGTGAGCGTTGGATTGAGCAGCGAGTGATCGATCATCTTTGAGATGTCGCTGTAACTAAAGTCGGAGCTGATACTCATCCGGCGTGCGCTCAACCATCAAACGAATTATGAATCCTGGGTCACCGAGCTGAGGCGTCTCAGGCCCGCGGGACAAAGTTCCGCAGGTAGTCGCAGGACTGCTTTAGCGCCAGACGCCGCGTGGCGGCTGAGCCTTCGTAGCTGCGATCCTCGACTTCGACACACACCGGCCCGCGATAGCCGGTGTCGCCCAGCACCGAGAAAAACATGCCCCAATTGACGTCACCGAGCCCCGGCAGCTTAGGACTATGATAATCATTCGGATACGCCAGCGTACCGACCTGATCTAAACGGTGGCGGTCGACGCGCACGTCTTTGGCATGCACATGAAAAATTCGCTCGGCAAAGTCGCGTAGCGGCGCCAGGTAGTCCATTTGCTGAAACACGAGGTGCGATGGATCGTAGTTGAGCCCGAAGCAGTCGCTGGGAATCGCTTCAAACATTTTCCGCCAGATCGCGGGGCTCTGCGCCAGGTTTTTGCCGCCCGGCCACTCGTCCGCTGTGAACAGCATCGGGCAATTTTCGATACCAATCTTGACCTGCTGCGACTGCGCCAGCTCGATCAGTGGCTGCCAGGTGCTGACGAATCGCGGCCAGTTCGCTTCGACGGATTGCAAATGATTGCGGCCAATGAACGTGTTCACTCGGCCGACGCCGAGCACCGCCGCGGCGTGGATTACCTTCCGCAGGTGCTCCACCGCGCGATCGGCCTCCTCCTGATCAGCCGACAACGGATTGGGATAATACCCCAGCCCACTGATCGCCACCCCATACCGAGACGTCAGCTCGTTGATCTGCTCGGCCTGCTGCGAGTCGAAATTCTCGACATCAATGTGCGTGATCCCAGCGTATCGCCGCGCGGCCTTCCCCTGCGGCCAACACATCACCTCGACGCAGTCGTAATTCAATTCCGCGGCGGTCGCCAACACCGTCTCAAGTGAATCGTCCGGCAAAATCGCACTGACAAACCCCAACTGCATCATGGCGGTTTCCTCCAAGTTCGCGCAGGCCCTGCTTCAGTATCCTGCCGGTCCCGTGCGGCCACAACTCGGCGCCATCACCGGTTGAGTTCAATAGCCACGGCGGCAAGCGCCGCTATCGTCGTCGCAATGCCGCTAGCATTCAACCCCCGCGCCCGCGTCGCTCGAAACAACGGCAGGCCTACGTTTCTTCAGCCGGACCGTCGCCCTTACCAACCGTCCATGGCGCTCCGCACCAGCGACCGCTCGCCGCTCAGGGCTGGATCAACCCCTGAATGCAGATCGCCTTTCTGCCGCGATAGGCACCGGGACGAGCAAGAAATTTAGGCGTCCCCTGAATCGACAGCTCCAGCGGTTCGGTTACTTCTTGCTCAGTCGTAATCACGTCGCCAACGGCTAGCCCGAGCAATTCAACCGTACGAATTTTCGACTTTGCAAGCGTTACAGCCAGTTCGACCGAGGCTTGATCGATGGTCCCGGCGATGGCTTGGCGATGGATCGCCGAAGGCTGTGTTTCGCTCGATGGAACGGTACTGTCGCTAGACGACCAGCAATCGAGCGACGCGAGGCTCGCGACGGGAATACACAAGTGCATCTGCCCCCGACAGCGCCCCACCTTCACGTCCAATGCAATCGCAACGACGGCATCCGCCGGTGGGACCACTAACGCCAGTTGCGGATCACTCTCATCGCGGTCGAATGCCAATTCAATCGCCGCCAGCGGTTGCCAGGCGCGCGTCGCCTCGGCCAAGAACAGATTCGTCCAACGCCGCAGCAATCGATGCTCGATCGCCGTCAGTTCGCGCCGCAGGGCGAATCCTGGCTCTGCGTCACCACCCAGCAGCCGATCGACGACTGCGAACGCCAACACCGGTGTAACATCCAGCAGCCACGATGCGGCTTGCGGATCAATTGACAACAGTTGCAAACAGCTCGGGTTTTCCAGCGACGTGATGAACTCACCATACGTCTTCTGCGTGATCTGCAATAGCTCGCACTGAACCACACAACGCAGCAAGCTGGATGCGCCCCCACCGAACTGATGAGCCAGCGTCTCATGCACCGACCTCAGGCGCTGCAGTTGCTCCGAACTGATGCGCTGTCGGTGCCGGAAGTCGTAGGGAACGGCCGTGACCGCCGCGCGGGACTGGGCCGGGGAGGAGTGCTCAGCGCAGTTGGGCGCCGCGGAGCCTGCCTCTGCTGCCTCTGCGGCCGACGCGTGGGCGCCGGACTGCATCACCCGCAGCAAACTTTCGACTTGGCTGTGCGACATACTGTCGTCGGACATCTCCCGGTCCCTCGGAATCTGATTCGAATGCCGCTGCCATCTCAGCTACTGGCGAATGTGGCCGTTGCCGCGGACGATGTACTTGTAAGTCGTCAGTTCTCGCAGCCCGCAGGGTCCACGAGCGTGGAACTTGTCGGTCGAGATTCCGATCTCCGCCCCAAGCCCAAACACTCCGCCGTCGTTAAACCGTGTGCTCGCATTGACCATCACCGCACTGCTATCGACACGCTGCGTAAACGCTTCAGCGGTGGCGAGGTCATTGGTCACAATCGCATCGCTGTGATGCGAACCATAATGGTTGATGTGGTCACAGGCGTGCTGTAGCGAATCGACAACAGCAACCGAAATGATCGGCCCGAGAAACTCGGCGCGATGGTCTTGTTCGGTCGCGGGCACAGCATCCGGAATCGATTCCAGCGCGCGCTCGTCGGCGCGGATTTCAATGCCTTGATCGCGCAGCGCCGCAGCGATCAGCGGCAAAAACTCTGCGGCAATCTCCTGATGCACCACCAATGATTCGCAGGCGTTGCAAACACCCTGGCGCTGGCATTTGGCATTGATGATGATCTTGATCGCCATTTCAAAGTCGGCTTGGCGATCGACATACACGTGGCAGTTGCCATCAAAGTGCTTGATCACCGGCATCGTCGCCTCATTGGCAACGCGCCGGATCAACGACTCACCGCCGCGCGGAATCGTGACGTCGATGCAGTCATTCATTTTCAAGAAATGGCCGACGGCGTCACGATCGGTGGTCTCAACCAACTGCACCGCCGCAGCGGGTAAACCGCACGCCTGCGCAGTTTCGGACAACAGTTCGACAATTTTCTGACTGCTATGAATCG
>CALELC010000584.1 GCA_937904535.1 uncultured Planctomycetaceae bacterium | reverse complement strand
CATCGTGCCGACTGCCACCGACAGGGCTGCCGGTGTGCTCGTCTAGCTCAGCCCATTGACCGGGAGTCCCCCAGCCGCTTCGCGGCCGGGAGGAACTTTTCAGCCGGCTAGAAAAGTTTCTGCCAGTTGTCCAGCTCGATGTCGGATGACAAGGCGAGGTCCGTATCGCTGGGGTCACGCTTGTCGAGCGAGGCAAAGGAATCAGCAGCCACCAGGGAGGTTGTTTGTCCTTGGTGCGAGTCATGACTGTTTTGCCTCGAGACCGGGTCCGCTTCAAGCAGAAAATCAACCGTTGCCAGCAATTGATCGACCTCTTCGATCGGAGAGGCTGGTGCACTCGGCAACCCGATTATGGGCTGGACCTCCGGTGCCACAGCCATGTGCCCCTGGTGATGCGGCGGCGTCGGTGCAGTTCCCGTGTGCGGAGCATGCCCCATCATGAGATGCTCTAGATCGTAACCGCTTAGGGCGTAGTCGTAGACGAACAGTTCGTCCATACTGCCGATGAATGTTGCGCCTCCGGAGATCGGGTTTTCTTTGCCAAGCGTCAGCCGGTTATCTGCGTGCGGTTTATAGCCCAACGAAGTTCCGATCCCTTGTTGAAGACCAATCAGTTCTCCATTGCGGTACAGGCGAATCTCCCCGCCGTGATCCTGACTAAACGTTAGGGCCAAGTGAGTCCATTGATCCGTTGGCAGCGACTCCGTTGTGATCTTTAGACGCTGATTGCCGTTCGTTGCGACGCCGCCAATGATCTCCGCACCGCTGGGCCGATTGATAAGGGAAATTTGGTAGGCGTCCCAGCTGCCACCGTCCCAAACCAGAATCGGTCGCTCGGTTCCGTCGACGACGTCAGGTCGTACCCAGAGCGCCGCGGTGAGGCCCGTCTGCGGTTGCAGGAAATCGGTTCGTGGCAAGGCAACATAGCTCCCTTCGCTAAAATGCAGTGCCGAGCCAAAGCGGCCAGTCGTAACCGTGGTTCCCAACGTTTCACCATGCAGCTCATGCTGTGACGAATCAGAGGCGTGCGCGTCGTTCATCTCCAATTGAACGAGCAACGGCGAGACCGGACTCGCGTGATTGACTGTGACGACCACCTGATCGGTTGTCACCAACTCGCCGTCATCGGCCCGCAATTCCAAGACATAGATGCCTTTGGCGGTAAAGGTCGCCTGCGTCGTCGGCTGCGCCGGGTCAGCAAGGCGAACGGTGCCTGGACCACTTACCACGGACCACTGTGTCGTCAGTGTACCAGCAGGCCGTCCATCATCAGCAACACGACCCTTGAGCATGACCGAGTTGCTGTCGTTGAGTACGAGGTTGTTACCTGCGTTAACCACCGGCGCGCGGTTGTCGGCAGGCAGAACATGAACCGTGACAACATCGTAAGACTCACGCATTCCGTCACTGGCCGTCAAACGCAACCGATAGGTCCCTGGCTCAGTAAACAGCGCACTCGTTTGGGCTGATGCATCGTCGGAAAAGAGCACCTCGCCCGGTCCGCTCTGCTTGCTCCAGTCGACATGAACCTGTCCGCCCGCGGCACCGGTAGCGCGTCCATCATCCGAAACTTGGCCTACGAGCGGCACCTGTCGGTGTTGCTGGACTGTAAGTTCCTTGCCCGCACTGACGGTGGGAGCCTGATTCAAGACCGCGGCACCATCGAGCGGGAAAACGAGCCCGTGGATGCCGAGAGCCCGCCCGCGCGCTAAGGCCGCCTCGCCATTGTCGCCATCGTACTCACGAGTCGGCGCCACCGCGCCGCCGACGGCGATCCCATACC
>CALELC010000583.1 GCA_937904535.1 uncultured Planctomycetaceae bacterium | reverse complement strand
GATGTTTCTCCAGAACTGGACCAATTGGTGGCGGAGTTGTTAGCGCGCCAGCCCGAGGATCGGCCAGCAAGCGCCGCCCATGTGGCGGAGCGTCTGGCCGCGTTCACCGCCGCTGCAGACCTGCGCGGGCTGTTGGCGAAGGCGCAGGTCGCAGCTGAAACGGCGCCGGTTGCCAGCCGCCGCGCCGAGATGCACGCTCCCTGGCGTGAGCCTGCTCTGCCCGCGGCGACTGCAGCCAGGGGTTCCGGCGGTCGCACCCGGCGCCGCTGGTGGCTCGCCGCTGCTGCCGCTCCGCTGTTGCTGCTGGCTGGAGTGCTGATCCTGCTGGAAACCCAAAAGGGACAGTTGGTGATTGATTCAGAAGTCGCTGATGTTCGCGTCCAGCTGCTTCAGGAGGGCCAACCGGTTCGTGAACTCGAAATCCAGCCCGGCGCGACGGCGACGCGGCTCCGCGCCGACCGCTATCAGATCATCATCGACAGCCCCAGCGACGCGGTGGTCGTCGATAAAGACTGGTTTGAACTACGCAGTGGCGAGAGCGTCGTCGCCCGCATCCAGCAGCGGCCTGCCGGGACAAACGCAGCAGCAGTAGCGTCTGCCGATCCTGCTCAGGACGTGAACGCCAGCTCCGTTGGCGATGAACCGCTCTACGATGGCAAGCCGCTGTCGCAATGGCTCGAGACGCTGCAGCGTGACCGCAGCCCCGAGAGCATTGGCCAGGCACTGGATGCCATCGAGGCGATGGTCAGTCCCAGCACCGCCCAGCGGATTACCGAGGCCATGCTCGAGGTGCTGCCGAAACTAGATGGCGACTTACGGATTTCAAGGGGCAATAAATATGGTGACATTCGCGGGCTGCAGATTCTGGCTAAAGCTAATCCCGGCCGTCGCCTATTCGAACTTTTGGCAGTCGAAATCGAACGAGGGAATTCTGCTTGGAGTAAACGTCTCCTAAGCCTGCAATGTTTTTCGAATATTTACTCGCATCGAATCGCTTCGTTGACAACAGCCGAACCGTTAGTCGCTGCGGTAGAGCGTTATGTCCTTGGGCCGGAGAGCGATGCCCCCGAAGCCGTTGTGGAAGCGGCTCAGATGTTCATCCGCGAACTCCTCGTGCATTTGCATGCGAAAGAGAACGAAAAACAAGTTCAGGCCAGTGTGGACCGCCTGCTGGGGATGCTCGACGCGAGCCCCCGTGTCACGATGGAGCACTGGTTGGTAAGCCCGACCTTCAGCCATTGGCCGTTAGAAATGCGGCAAGCGGTGCTCAAACGTGCTGCAGAGACTCTTGCCAATGAAGACGCTTCCACTGCACTGGTATCGCAAGCGGCCATGATTCTCACAGGTGACCCCAAGCTCGCGTTACAAACTGCCCCACAATTACCTGCGAGCCTCAACGACCGGTTGGTTAGCTTATCGCAGCAATCGCAGCGGATGCTGGCCAGAACCGAGGTCTCGCCCCATTTTCATGCCCAAGCTCACCCAATTCTCCAGCTGCCATTTAACGTCCGCATCCGATCCAATGAAACAGCCAGAAGCTCCTCTAGCAATACCTTTGCTAATGAAATGCTGGCCCTGCTTCAACTGGCAAAGTATTTAGCAGACGACACGGCCCTCGCCTCCGGCCTACAGACAGTTCAAGAGGCGACTGCAAAAGATGCCGCTTCGTTAGTTGATCGGTTGTCCGCAGCTTCCACATCCCTCAATACTCTCTTGCTAGACTGGCCCACGCTCCGCATCACCGCAGCCACCGGCCCACGCAACCGGTTTCAAGAACATGAGCTCGCAGAGCTACAAGACCTCTTACCTCCTCCTGACCTGATGCACTACGCGATCCACGCTGCCGCCAGTGAGCTTCTCAGCGGCCGCACTGATGGGAAATAGCCAGGGGGACAACCATGATGCGTTTGCCTTGCGGATCCTCGGGGCATGCTTGAGAACGAGCCGCTGCCGAGCAGCCGATGAAACGCAAGAAGCGAGCGGAAATGGATGCCGGGGAATGTTCGATTGTGGCTGTTTACCTCCTACCGGCTCGAGCGCCGGTGAAGTTCCGACCATGAGCGGGACGGGGTGTGTAGCGGCGACTCCCAGCGACTACACTGGGCACACCGTTTGACCCTTGCACCTTGGAATCCATGACTTATGCAGATCACACGACGAGTTTTCCCCGCGTTGCTGTTCGGTACGTTGGCGATGGCAGGGCAATTGCCCGCTCGGAGCGCGGACACTCCGCAGGCAAGTGCGGAACAACCATCCGCGATCAGCCCGAAGGATGGGCCGATCAAGCTGTTCAATGGCAAGAATCTCGATGGCTTCTACACCTACATCCAGGACACCGGCCACGAAGACCCGCGTCAGGTATTCACGGTCAAAGATGGCCTGCTGCACATCTCTGGTGATGGCTGGGGCGGACTGATCACCAAGCAGACCTACCGCGATTACCACCTGGTCATCGAGTTCAAATGGGGCGAGCGGACCTGGGATAGCCGCAAAGACCGCGCGCGGGATTCCGGCGTGCTGGTGCATTGCTATGGAGCCGACGGTGGTTTCGGTGGTCGCTGGATGGCTTCGGTCGAAGCTCAGATCATCGAAGGTGGGGTGGGCGACATTCTCGTGCTCACCGGCACCGATCCTCAGACCGGTGAATCGCTGCCGGTGTCGTTGACGACCGAGATCACCAAAGATCGCGACGGCGAACGGGTGTGGAAGAAAGGTGGCGAGCGAGTGACGCTTAGCAGCGGCCGGATCAATTGGTGGGGTCGCGATGAAGACTGGACCGACACCATCAACTTCCGCGGCAAGCAAGACGTCGAGAGCGAGTTTGGCCAGTGGACGCGGATGGACGTGATCTGCGAGGGCGATCGCCTCGAAATCAAGGTCAACGGCGTAACGGTCAACGAGGCTTTCGATATCAAGCCCAGCGAAGGCAAAATTCTGCTGCAGACCGAATTGGCCGAGATGTTCGTCCGCCGCTATGAACTTTGGCCGCTGGGTCAAGCTCCCGAGGCGAC
>CALELC010000582.1 GCA_937904535.1 uncultured Planctomycetaceae bacterium | reverse complement strand
ACCTTTACCGGCACTGAGCTGTCCCAACTCCGCTCCGGCGGCCGCAATCTGGCCGCGAGCGGATTCGAGCTGATGTTGGGCCTCATGGTACGCCTGGATCAACTGCTGATGAACAATCGGGCCGGGGACTGGCATGGAGGCGCAACCGGGTGAGGGACAGGATTACAACCGGCGTTGCGACTAGTGATTATTTGCCGTCACACCGGGCCACTGATCGGTACGGAAAGGGGTCAGCGGCAGATCGTCATTGCTATACAAATTACAGACCGGATTATCGGCCCAGGCATAGCGCACGGCTACCGGAGCGGGCACCGCATCGCTGCTGACTTCAATTCGTCCGTCGGGCAGGATCTTGGCGGTGGCACGCACAAACTTACGCTCTTCGCCAGCGATCGTGAAACCGATCGGTTCGGGAACATCAAATGGTCGCCAACCGCTCTGGGCATGATCGAACGTCAGCACCGCTTTGTTGCCTTGGACCTCCAGCGACCGGAACTCAGGGCTGCGGTGAGCGATCTGCACTCCGTATTCATTGGCCAGGGCCCACCGCGCCAATCGCAGGCCAACATCGACCTTGTTGCGCGGATGGATATCGCGACCTTCACCGATGTCGATGATCACGGCCTGACCCGTCTTCGGCAGTCGCTGCATCGTCATCGTTTGCGCTTCGCGCAACTCGGCCCATGCGCTGTCGCCCGGTTCCGGAGACTCGGCCATGAAGTCAGCCAACTGCACCCAGTAAAACGGGAAGTCACCCTGCTGCCACTGGTCGCGCCAGTTCTGGATCATCAGCGGAAACAGTTTCCGATACTGATATGCGCGTGAGGCATTGCTTTCGCCTTGATACCAGATCGCGCCGCGGATCCCGTAGCCGAGGTGCGACTTAAGCACCCCGTTGTAGATATTGGCCGGGCGGTGGTTGCCGGTCATCTGCCGCTGCAGATTGTTCAACTCCTCCGTTTCGGCAGGCGTGCGGTCGGTCTTCGCGGCCAACTGGGCGTGCCGAGCTTCCATTGCCTCCCAGCGCTTCAACATCGGCGCCATCGACTCGGTGGCAGCCAGAACGTCGCGATCGACCCATGCCTCACACGCGGAACCGCCCCAAGCGTTGTTGATCATCCCGATAGGAACGTCGAGGGTCTGATACAATTGGCGGGCAAAGAAATAGCCAACCGCGGAGAAGTCGCCAACCGTCTGAGGCGAGCAGACCATCCACTTGCGGTCATGCGACCAGATCGGTTCCTGCGAGCCGACTTGCGGGAAATTGATCATGCGGATCTGCGGAGTTTTAGCCGCCAGCTTCACCAGCGCCGCATTCTCGGACTGCGAAATGTTCCACTGCATGTTCGATTGTCCGGAGCAGATCCAGACTTCACCAACGAGCACGTCGCGGAGTCGCAGTTCGTTTTCGCCGCTGACCACGAGTTCCAGCGGCTCACCGACCTGCAGCGGCGTCAGCGTCACTTGCCAATTGCCTTGCTCATCAGCGGTCGCCTGATGCGACTGCCCGGCGATTTGAACGGTCACCGCCTCGCCCGGAGAGGCTTTACCCCAGACGCGATTAGGCTGATCGCGCTGCAACACCATGTGGTCGCCGAACACATTGGGCAGACTCACCGCGGCCGCCGCCGGTGCGGCGAGGCCCGACGAAAGCACGGCTCCGACCGCCAGCGTCAGGCAAACAGAGCGTCCGGTTCTTGCAAACTTGCTCGCAGCCGCTCGGCTGCTCCGCCGTAAAATCTGCGAACGATTTCCTACCAACCTGCTGGAATACCACTTCAGTTGCATCTTGGATCTCACGTTGAGGTGAAGTCTGGCACACACGACCCGGCCCTGCGGGGGATTGAACGCCGCAGTGGCGATTAGTGTACCTCACTCGCGGCGCGTTGCTATCGGGGATCCCGCTGCCGCCGCACCGTCACCGGCACTGCCTCGCAGCACCGATCCTACCTCCGTAGGTCCTCCGCAATGCTAAAATCGGGTTACTGGAGGTACGGCAGGTTGCTGCTTCTGCCAGTCGCATCCTTTGCTGCGGAAAGAATTTGACGACAGCGGGCGCGGTCGTAGATAATATGGGACACTGCACCTCTTCTTCCGCTATCGAAACGGACCGACCGTGACTTTTCTAGATCAGCCGCACGCTGCATGCCGGCCGCATCTCCGCTCGAGACTGCATGGCCCGGTGGAACGACGAGCCATTGCCATCCCAATGCCCCCGCAGACGTTGGCGAGTGTGCTGCTTGCACCGGTCGACGCGGTTGTCGGTTCACGTGGTTGGTGCCTGATTGCGGCGATGGCGTTTGCGTTGTTGGCCGGCAGTCAGGCCTGGGGGCAAGCCGCAGGCGGACTGAAGAGCGACCCGGTGCCCAAGCACAACCGAGCGCGGATCTCGGCAATGGAGCGTGCGAAATCGGAAGGTTTGACGAAAGCGGATCTGACGCCGCAGTGGGCGAGCTTCAACGATTTGCGAGATTACTACGGGTATCAGTTCGAAAAACTCCGAGATGCAACGCTGTCGGCTGAGTACGGCAAGGTCATGCAGGGCATGCTCGATGACCTCGACCGAACCCAGCGGGCGAAGACGCCGGCCGCGCAACATCTCGTCGGCTGGTTCGTAGCCGGCGCCCGGGCGGTTGCTCTCGACAATTATCATCCCGCAGCCCGTGTCAACGCGACGTTATTGCTCGCTCAAATCGATGACCAAGGGGCGGATCTGCGGGCTGGCAAACCACCGGTACCCGCACAAGCGGCTCTGGTTCCGATGGTGCAATTGTATCGTGCCGGCAACAGCCCCGACGGAGTGCGAGCTGCCGCGTTACAAGGGATTTGGCGACATGTGATGTTAGGTGCGGTGCCCCAACAGTACCGTCAAGGCATCGCTGGAATGATGCTGCAACTAGCGGAAAGTGAGGCTCCTGCCGGCCGTTCACCGGAGGCCCATGCGTACCTGCAACGCTACGCCGTTGACATTCTGTCGGTGCTGGCCAATCCGAATGTAACCGAAAAGACCACGCAAACGTTGGTTTCACTGAGCACGGCGAATGAAAAGCCGCATCTCATTGCCGCCTATGCCGC
>CALELC010000581.1 GCA_937904535.1 uncultured Planctomycetaceae bacterium | reverse complement strand
CCCTATCCCCCCCCTTGAGAGAGTCTTGGACGGTATGCGTCATCTCCCTTTCACCGCGATCACCAAAGCGGTTTTGCTGGCCGCGCTGACGTTCGGCACCGCCGGTGCCCAGGATCAGCCAGACGATCTGACACCTCACCTGCGCCACGATCGACACCTGCATCGTCACAATCCGGCACATGCGACCGAACCGCCTTCGGATACGCGGTTCTTCACCACTCGGTCGAGCGATGTGGTGCTGCCACTGCCCAAAGAAGAAGACGGTTTCGTGTTTGCCGTGTTCGGCGACCGTGCCGGTGGACCGCCCGAAGGGGTCAACATCCTGGCTGACGCAGTCCGCGATGTGAATCTCGTCGAACCCGATCTGGTGATGACCATCGGCGACCTCGTCAACGGCTATAACCGGCCCGCTGAGTGGCTCGTTCAGATGCGTGAGTACAAAGCGATTATGAACGAACTGCTGTGTCCCTGGTTCCCGGTGGCTGGCAATCACGATGTTTATTGGCGGCCTGCCAATGATCCTCATAAGCCACGCACCGAACACGAGCAGGATTATGAAACGCACTTCGGGCCGTTGTGGTATTCGTTTCAACACAAAGATTGTAACTTCATCGTGTTGTTTGCCGACGAAGGTGATCCTGAAACCGGCGAGAAAACCTTCTCACGCCCTGCAGCTCAAACGATGAGCCAGACTCAGTTTGAGTTCCTGCAACAAGCACTCGAACGCGGCCAGCACTGCCAGCACCAGTTTGTTTTCTTGCACCACCCGCGCTGGCTGGGAGGCAATTATGGCGATGATTGGCAACAGCGAATCCATCCGCTGCTGAAGCAAACCGGCAATGTTTCGGCTGTGTTTGCGGGCCACATTCACTACATGCGAAACGACTCTCAGGACGGAATCGCATACATCACGCTGGCAACCGTCGGTGGCAGTCAATCAGCTCGCGTTCCGGATGCTGGCTACTTGCATCAGTACCATTTGGTGACGGTGCGGCCAAAGCAGATCGCTGTGGCTGCTTATCCCGTAGGCGAAGCGATCAACGTGCACGAAGTTACTTCGACATTGCAACAACAGTTGCTCGCGCTGAGCCGGCAACAGTTGCCGGTGACGCAGGAGTTCGTCCTTACCGCAGCTGGCCCTCGGGCTGGGCACCTCGAAGTCACTATCCATAATCCTGCTGATCAACCGATCGATTACACTCTGGCACCGACCAGTCGCGACAGCCGCTGGACCATCACCCCGGAGCAAGCGACCGGACAACTCAAACCTGGCGAGTCGGTCGCAGCAAAGTTCCACGCCAGCTATTTGGGTGGCGCCATCGACGAAGCGTTTCATGGCATCGACCTGGTGTTGAATCAGCACTATCTGGCCGCCAGCATGCGATATGCGGTGCCCGAAGTGATCGTTCCGGTTCCATTTCGCTTAGAGTTGGATTCGCCATCGCCGAGCGAGTCCAATCGGGCGCTCGCTTTTGATGGTCAAATGGAGGCCGTCGCCATCGCGTCCGACGCGCTGCAATTGCCCGATGGCCCAATGACCATTGAAGCCTGGTTTCAGGCCGAAAGTTTTGCTGAGCGCGTCGGTTTGATCGCCAAGAGCGAGAACAGCGAGTTCAACCTGTTCGTTTCAAGTGGTAAACCATCGTCGAGCGTCTTTTTAGGTGACAAGTACCGCACCGTTCGCAGCCGCGAGGCAATCCCAACCGGCCAGTGGACCCACGTCGCTGTGGTGCAGGCAGAGACGTCGCTGACGCTGTTCGTCAACGGTCAGCCCGTCGACAGCGTGCCGTTGGAGCCTCAGTGGAAACGTAAACGCAACACGGTGCCGCTGTATCTCGGCGCTGATCCCGATCCGCAAGGCCAGCCGATGTCGCACTTCCATGGTCTGCTGGATGAAGTTCGCGTGACTGCCGCACCGCTGTATCAAGCGAAGTTCCAACCCCAGCGGCGTTTGCAAGCGACCGACGAGACCGTGTTGCTGTTCAACTTCGACCGCGCCATCGGTCCCTTCCACTGGAACGCCAGCCGCCGCGCAACCCCGGCCCGCAGCTTAGGCAGCGCGACTTTGGTCGAGGTTCCCTAATCCAAGCAGCCTTGACGCGGAGCCGTCCTCTCGGCGGCTCCGCATCATCTCATATTTACCGAAGATCAGCACGGCTGCAGCGAAATAAATCAGCAACATCGGCGCCTTCTCATCATCCGGCCGCTGCTCGGATCCGCTGCTAATCGATCTCAGTGTTCTCCGAGCCTCTGTGAGAAACTTCTTCCGGACTGTGAAGAAAAACGTTACTCGCAGAGGCACAGGGCTCACTAAGACCAGAGTTGCTCAGCCTCATAAGGCCTCGAATCACCAGGCCCTAAGCAGCATGCCTTGTATACAGCCACTTCCGTTGACTGTATCAACCATTAGCGGTCCTGATCGGCACTGCCGCCTTTGCTTCTCCGCCGTCACTACCATTCAGGCTTTCCCATTAGCGATGGTACTCTCGACTCCGAGGACTGTCCCATGCACCGCTCCATCCCAGTCCGCTTGGTCACTTTCGCTGGCTGCCCCCAGGTTTCATTCGGGCGACTCGTCAGCCAGTTCACGCTCGGCCTTGATCACTACGTCGCGCAGCTCGTCGATCGCTGCCGAGAGCC
>CALELC010000580.1 GCA_937904535.1 uncultured Planctomycetaceae bacterium | reverse complement strand
TGGCGCAACCGCTCGGCATCTCCCATCACCGGCGGCAGCGTCTCGGGGACGATGCGATGAAGCATCATGAAGCCGCCGGCAGGGGCCTGGGATGGGGCGGTCGTGGTGACGGTCAGGTCGACCAGCGGAATCGCGCCCAGCACGCTCTCTAAGTACAGACTCGGTTCTGCTGTGACCAGCAACACCGGAATCCGCGGTCGTTGGGGCAGCACCGCCAGCGCTTCGTTATCGATCGCCAGTGCGTCCGGATGGTCCAGCGACACGCGCAGTACCCCGCCCTCGGCCGACGCTCCGGTGATGGTTTTGCGCCACGGCTGACCCGGCTCGATCGTCAGCGGAATCACATCGACCAGTTCTTCTGCGAGCTGAATCGTCAGGCGGGTGCTGACCGCCGCCTGGCCAAAGTTTTCGACCTCGATCAGCGCCGCATAGCCGATCGGGTCGACCAGCGAACGTCGTAGTGATAACTGGGTGATCCCTAAGTTGTCGGTGGCTTCGCCGACGGCGATCCAGTCGACATCAGCGCTGGTCTCCAGATCCGCGGCGCCGTCGAAACAAGCGTCGCTGATCAGCACGATGCGGCGCTGTTCGGGAGCACGGGTCAGCCGCCGAGCGGTTTCGATCGCTGCCAACGCGCGGCTGGGGCCGTCGGTCTGCTCGAGCGTTTGCAGAGCATCGCGAACCGCAGGAGTGAAATCGGTCATTCCCACCGGGACGCGGACGCTGCTGCCGGCGGTAACTAAAGCGACTTCGTCGCCGTCGCGCACGGCCGCTAGGACCGCCAGTGCCCGTTCGCGCGCCTGGTCAAAGCGGGTCACGCCGCTCGCAGTCGTTGCGGCCATGCTCGCCGAATTATCGACCACGATCACCACTTGCCGCGGTTGACTCCCCTCACCGTCCCACAACGGATCGACGAGTGCACTGACCACTAGGAACAAGAACGCCAGTTGCAATAGCAGGCTGAACCAGTGCCGCAGTTGCTGCCACCAGGAACGCTGACGCTTTTGATCAAACACTTGATCCCAAAACAGCAGCGTCGCCACGCTCTGTCGGCGGAGCCGTGTGCGGAGGATGTACACCACGACGATCGGCAGGGCGAGCAGCAGCCACAGCCAGCGATCCGGTGAGGCAAGACTCATCAGTTCAGGGCTCCAGCAACACGCATCATCTTGAGCAGCACTTCGTCATACGGCACGTCCGCTGACGTCCGCGTGTGGCTCAGCCCATAACGTTTGCAATAAGATTCAACATCGCGGAGGAACGCTTGAAAGCGAGCTTCATATTGTCGCAGCTTGCGCTCGGTGATGGTCACCTTGCGACTCACACTCGATTCAATATCCCATAACTCAACGTCGCCAAGCAGTTCGGGATGGGCTTCGGCCGGAGTATGGATCTGGAGCACATGCGGCTCGTATCGCTGGTGTCGCAGTCGGTCGATCCCGGCGCGAAAGCCATGTTGATCAAATAAGTCGCTGATCACCACGGCGAGACCGGTGCGCGGGGCGCGGCGAGTGAACTCAGCGGCGACAGCGGCCAGATCGGTGGCTTCGCCCGAAGTGTTTAAGCGTTCCAAAAACCGGAGTACTGAAAACATGTTGTCTTTGCCCCGAGCCAGCGGCAAGGTCTCGCGAATCCGCGAGTCGTAAGCGACCACGGAAACACGGTCCAGGTCCGCCAACGCGATGTAAGCCAACGCCGCGGCGAGTTGCCTCGCGAAGCGGAACTTATCGACCGCCAACGCCGGTTCGGTCTGGAGCGAATCCATCGAGCGGCTGCAGTCCAAAAGGATGTAAACGTGCAGGTCTTCTTCTTCCTGAAACCGCTTGAGCAGCAGATCGCCGTGCCGCGCGTAAACATTCCAGTCCAGGTATCGCAGGTCGTCGCCGTGAATGTACTCACGGTGATCGGAGAACTCGACGCCGCCGCCGGTCTGTTTCGTTCGCCGCTGGGCAAGCAATTGACCTTGGAAGACACGCTTAGATAGCAGCGAGAGATATTCCAGTCGTTTCAGAAACTCGGAATCGAACATCCGCACGTCCCATCAGCCGCTGTGCGGCTTCTGATGAATGTTTTAGGCACAGCGCTCACGTTGGAGTGCAGGCTTCAGTCTGCGCCTTCCGTTGGAGTTCAGGCTTTAGCCTGTCTCCAGCCGAGAGTTATAATCTTGATCCTGTATCGACTGTTGCGGTGTAGGCTTCAGTCTGTACCTGCGTAGGGAGATTTAGGTGTGAATCTGCAGGCTGAAGCCTGAACTCCAACAAACCTG
>CALELC010000579.1 GCA_937904535.1 uncultured Planctomycetaceae bacterium | reverse complement strand
CCGCTGCCGTATCTCACTCAATTGTTGAATTACACCGGACGGATCGTATGACCTTCTCAACCCTATTGGCGGCTGTTGTTCCTTCTTTGCTCGGATGGTCATTCGTCAATGCCGTGCTCGGCTGGGCGTTGTTTTTTCTGTCGATCTTCTTGATCCTGCTGATTCTGGTGCAGCGCGGCCGCGGTGGCGGCCTTGCAGGTGCCTTGGGTGGTCCGGGAGGTCAGAGTGCGTTCGGTACGAAGGCCGGCGATTTATTCACTCGGATCACCAGTTTTGTTGCGCTCGGATGGATCGCCTTGTGTGCGTTCACAATGTGGCAGATCGGGTCGCGCGCTCCGGCCGCAATTGATCCGGACACCTCGATTTCGGCTTCGCCAGCGGATCAGACGCCAGCGAATTCCGATTTGATCGACTTCGGCAACCTCGGCGGTGATAGTGCCGCCCCAGCCAACAGTGCCCCAGCGACCGACGATCCGGCTACTTCCGCTCCGGCAGTCGAGCCAGCAACGGATGGCGCCGACGGTGCAGGGCAGGCAGCAACGGAACCGCAAGCGGCTGATAATTCGGCTAGCAGCGGCACCGAAGATGCTACAGAACCGGCCGCAGCGACGGATTCGGCGAACCCATAGTCGATCGTTCCGTCCGCGCTCGCTGCCTTCCTGATTCCGGACGCCATGATCCCATTACGCGATAGCGTCCCGTCGCGGACGACGCCGTTCGTTACTTATGCGCTGATCGCGATCTGTTCTCTCGTCTTCTATGCGCAGGTCTCCAGCGGTGATGGAGGCCAGCGGATCGTCGAACAGTACGGCATGGTGCCGTTGCGGATCACAGATCCCGACACGCCGGCCGCACTGGCTTATCAGGAAGCGGTGCAGACGCCGTTCGGCGTGGTTGTCGAACAGCGGGTCAAAGTGCTTGCCAATCCGGCGATCTCGCCTTGGCTGACCATGATCACCTGCATCTTTCTGCACGGTGGTTGGATGCATTTTCTGGGGAACATGTGGTTTCTCTTCATCTTCGGTGACAATGTCGAAGATCGTTTTGGGCATATCCCCTATCTGTTGATGTACCTCGGTACGGGACTGATTGCAGGAGTCAGCCATCTGATTACCAACGCCCTTTCGCCGGTGCCGACGATCGGGGCTAGCGGTGCTATCGCCGGCGTCATGGGAGCCTATGCAATGCTGTTCCCGCATGCGCGGGTGTTTGCGGTGCTTCCGTTATTCATCTTCTTCAAGACGTTCGTACTGCCAGCCCCCATCTTTTTGGGGCTGTGGTTCGTCTTTCAGATCGTCAACGGCATGTGGGAGATGGGTGGCTCGACCGGAGTGGCCTGGTGGGCGCACATCGGCGGATTCGCTGCGGGTGTGGTGCTGGCGATCGTGGTGCGAACGGCCGGCATCGGCCGGCTTGAGGCCACGACCGACGATCGGCCTCACCGCTTCTAGACATGGCGATTGTCCGCGTTTACAGGCAGCCTAACGCGGCTTCGGCTTCTTGGCCTGTCGTTGATGACGCGGCGGAACAATGTCCGTTGCCAGCCCGAACAGACCGAACAGGCGGATCACATAATAGTTCGGATCGAGTTCCCACCAGCGATGCTGAACCGACGCACTGGCCGGATCCGCATGATGATTGTTATGCCAACCTTCGCCGCCGGTCAGCAACGACACGAACCAGTTGTTGCGACTGTCATCACCGGTCGCATAGTTCTGGTATCCGAATAAGTGAGAGAGCGAGTTCACGCTCCAGGTGATGTGCCAAACCCAGACGGTCCGCGCAATCACACCCCAAACGATGACGCTTGCCGTGAGTTGCAGGGCCTCACTGCTCCAGCCATACCAAGCCGTGGCCAGGCAGCCGACGATGGCGCTGAGCACGACGGCGTGGGCGAGAAAGAACACGCCGGCGGGACTCGGCAACTTTTCAATCCAACGATAGTAAGGATCCGCCAATACATCTCGCGCATACTTCTCAAACAATGAGAATGTCTGCAGCCGACTCCGACTCTCATGAACCAGCCAGTTCACGTGAGCCCAAAGAAAATTGATCCGTGGGGTATGGGGATCTTCGTGCTCATCCGAGAAACAATGATGTCGGCGATGCCAAGCCACCCACTGCGCCGGAGTCTCCTGCGCCGTACACATCGCCAAAGTTACTAAGGTGCGTTCAAACCACTTAGGTGTTCGAAAGCTTTTATGAGTCAGCAAACGGTGGTAGCCGATCGGAATGGCAAACTGCCCGAAAACAACGACACCTACTAAGAATGCCGCGACTCCGATCCAACTAAAGAAATAGGGAACCAAGACCAGCAACGCAGCCAGATGCAATGCCCCAAAGAAAATCACATAATCCCACCGAATCGAACGCTGAGGAGCGACTCGGCTATGAACCGAAGGCGGAGCTAGGGTTGCAGAAGCGGCCGACGGAGCGTCATGAACATCAAGACAGGTCGATTCCATTGCGATTACTCCCGCCTTCGCGCTCATCACAGGGGTGAACGACGGACTGCGTCACCTTGGACGGTGACTCCGCACGTCTAATAACTACTACTGGCCGTGCAGAAGTTGTAGACGTTACGACCGTCCCTGAGGATAGCCAAAATCGCAAAAACGGGGGGAAACATCAAACGCTAAGCAATTGATCGACACAGTTTGCCTAGCTTTCAGCGTTTTCCTCAATTTGGCAATGGATCTAATCGCCCTGACCGTCGTGGTCGCTCGGCTGGACCGTCGGTTGTCGTTGACTGAGCAACCACAGCAGCGTTCCGAACCCGCCACTTCGGCTCGGATTCGCTGAACCGCCATACAGGGAAACAGGCCTAGGCGGGAGCATTGGCCGCTTGGGTGTATCGTCGGCGCCGGGAGCCTGCTTGGCTCGGTCGGCCAATGCGGCTTCCGGCGGGCCTGCAACAGCTTGATTGGTTGCTACAGCCGGTTGCTCGGTGAGCGGGCTCAGCAGCGGAAGGGCAAGAGCGGATCCGTCGCCGGTATTGGGATCCGTCGGCGCTGGAGGACCAACCAGTTCAGTCACCTGTTCCCAGTCGTCGGCTGATAATTGGTCAATCGCCGTGAGGGGAGCCGAATACGATGACGCAGCATGCAGATCTTGCGAACTTACGCGTCCCGCAGCCGTTATCGGTGCACAATGGTTATCCGTATGACCTTGCGAACTGGTGGGCTGATTCTCTGCAGCAGTTGGGCCGCTGGACTGCGAGGGGAACCGAGGCGACGTCACGTTTGCCGCGGCTACGGGCGCAACGCCTAGCGGCAGACCGAGTTGCTGCGGAGGTGCGGTTGGCTGCGGCGTTGGCTGCCCGACGGGTCGCAACGGTAGCGTCGGCCGCAGAGGAGCAGGTCGTTGCGGCGAGTTCGCCGATGCTGAAGTGTCTGTTGGCGTCGGCCCCGATCGTCGCGTGATGGAACCGCCGATCGTCGCTTGCCCAGGAATGGGTGCCGCCGAAATCGGAATATCGCCTTCATTGAGCCGCACGCTGCCCAGCCCAACATGTGCTCGAGCATTTCCCGGCGAGTCCTCATTAAATACGAAGTCGATATCTAATAGACTTCCGCTCGAGAGATTCATATCCTCGCTAGCGAAGATAAATGCGGTAATTTTCCCACCTTCATCATTTAGGTTGGCGATCGCAACGCCTTTCCCCTCCCAGATGGAGCCCGCCCGGACGCTTGCTAAATCAGCTTGGAGCAATTCCTGGTCGTATAAGATTTCGACCGTAGCAGCTCGGATTCCGGCAGCATTATTGATTTCGACCGACGTTGCCACTTGAGGCTCGCCAGCGGTCTGGTCAATCACGATGTCCGCAATTCCCAAGGCCGCTGCAAGAAGTGATCGCGACTCCAGTCGCTCCATCCGCATCGTGCGTCGCAGTCTTCCCATGACCTACCTATAAAGCGTGAGCGGTTAAATGAACGGGAGTTAGAAGAACCGAGGCGTTTGTAGAAGAGAGGTCTTCACCCGTAGACAGATGAGTACCTGGGGTGTCGGTCCGGCATGGATAGGAGACATCGAAGAAGCCTGTCAACCCTGAGCCATTGCTCCTGCGCCATACCTGTGCGTGGCCGTCCGCCACGGTCGATGGTGGCGTAGAGTGGCGATACCAAAACAATCTGCTGCGAAGAAACAGCAATCCGGCGAGCGAGCACCGGGGAGTAGCAAGCGTTGCTAAAAGAAGGGCCAGTGAAGTCGGCCGATGGAGCGGTGCGATTCCCCTGCGGGAATTGCCACCGCTCGTATGGCTTCAGCAGTCTATCGGTTTCCTGCGGCTACCAGAGCTCGGCCAGCGCTTGATCAACCGCTCGGTGCTCTTCGCTCTCTTCCTCCTCCTGCATGGCCGGAGACGGCGCTGCCGTAGGCTTCGCCTGTGCTGGGCTCGCCGGCTTTTGATCGCTTGCCGGTGCTCCCTGCGGCTGGCCTGACTCGGCCTGATTGAGCGCTTCGTCGACCAGCCATTCCCCCTCGGGCTGGCTATCAGCAGAAGCCAGGAAGCTGCTCGCCAGTCGGGATGCTACCGAAGTGTCCGACTCACCCTCGGCAATTGTGCTACTCGACGCCGCAGCGGCCGACTCTTCACTGGTCGCCTGGGCCGTATCAGCAGCCACAGAAGTGGCTTGGGCTGGCGTGCTTGCGGCCGCATCGACATTGATTTGCCGCAAAACCCCCACCCAAGAGGCCGATCCGACCGGCAGAGCGGTGGTCGTCAGCAGCCGGTTGTAAACAAAGGCTGCCCGAAGTCCGAGTTCGCGAAAGTTCTGATTTTCGAGATTCTGTCCCGCTGCCAGATCCACGGTAAGTTCGTTGGCACCACCCTCCAGATAGGCCAGCGGTTGCGTCTGCACAATGCGATAACGCCCGGCGGGCACCTGTGTGAATTCAAACGCTCCGTTGTCGCCGGTGGTCGTTTGTCGCTGAGTTCCGTCTTGCACGTTGATCAGCGTGATTGTCACTCCCGGAATCCCTTCCAGCGCCCCGGGCAGGTTGTCGTTGTTGGTGTCAGCATAGACGAAGCCGGCAATCCGGTCGGCCGCGCCTGGTTGATCGCTGATCACGATACTGCCATCGGTGGGATCTGGCCCCGCGACCGGCGCAGGATTAACAGCGATCGCGCCCTCGTTGAGCTTAACTTCGACCAAATCGTTTGCGGTTTCGGTTCCCGGAGCAGCCTGGTCGCGGACGACAAAGGCAAAAATTACCAGCGAGCCTTCGATGTCGGGCAAGCCCGCTGACGCCGAGATAAACACGGTCACCGTACCAGACGCAGGATCGACATTCGCTACAACCTGTGTATCCTCTACAGATTCCCAGGCCGATCCAGCGGTGATATCTTCGGCGGTCAGGGTGAGCATATTCGGGTCGTATTTGATCCGGATTTCCGCACCACGGACGCCCTCGGCCGAATCGATTACCACCGGTGCGGCTACCTCAGCCCCCACCTGGCCTGAAAGATCCTCTGGGATATTGACTGCCGCCAATAAGCGACGGCTTTCGAGATTCTCCAGGCGGAGTCGGCGTGCTGGCGACGACATTAAAACTTTCCTAACGAGGGCAGGGTGCTACGATGAAAACGCGCATCAGGTGACGAGGCAATAACGCCGATTCAAGCTGATATGAGGAGTTATCGGAAAACCGCCTGGCGCAACTTAGCTTTGCGATCACATCATAGACTTCGGTCACGGACAGTTTGTTTCTCGATCGCGGGAACTTTTCGCATATTCCGGAGACTAAGGATTGGTAAGTCGGTTCGCGGACTGAGGTTCGGTGGGTTCCACAGAATTGACCGATTGTACCGACTGGACGCTTCGTACGGATTATCCCGGTTAACCCGCGTCGGGATACATCTGGCATAGCAATTTGCATCGTTGTCCCTGTTCGATCGCAAGCGCCACATGTACCGTTATTAACGATCGTGTTAACTTTTCCTGGCAACTCACCAACAATCTGATCTCAATAATCCCACGGAAGACATAGATGTTGCGCTCACGAAACTGGATTCGGAATCTCAAGCGGTCCCTGCTCCGAGAGTCGCTGGAACGTGACGCGAACGCGCCACGTCGCGACGCTCGACGTCCTCGGTTTGAACCCTTGGAAGATCGGCGGGTGATGGCTGTGGCAGTCGAGGCGTTTACACCCACGGCTAGCGGATTTACGGCTCAGTTGACCGAAGAGATTCGTGTTGAAAATCTCAATCTCTATGACACTCAGGGCGGTGCGATGGGGGCCGCCGACGTTACGCTGCATGGCGAGAACGGCGGTGAAGTCCGCGGCTCGCTGATTGTCCGTGGCACAGAATTGACGTTTGTTGCCAGCGATGGTGTGCTCGCCCCGGACACGTATGTCGCAACCTTGCGCAGTGCCTCCGATGCGATCGTCGATGCCGCGCTCGGTGAGTTGCTCGATGGCGACGGCGACGGCACGCCTGGCGGCGACTACACCTTCAGCTTTACCGTGACGGCGAGCGACGCCGTGGTGGTCGGGTTGCCAGACTTCTCGCGCGGCCCCACTCAGACCGTGAATGTGCCGGCTGTGGGCAGCGGACAGGCGCCGCTGGAAGGATTGCCGATTCGGGTGAGTCAAACAGCGGGGCTCACCTCGATGACGATGACGATCACCTACGATCCGGCGATGCTGGATGTCAGTGAAGTGCGGCTGGGGCGTGATGCTCCGAACGGCAGCCAGGTAGAAGCGAACCTCACCGTTCCTGGACAAATCACGATTGCGTTCTTCTCGCTCGATCCAATGACCGGTGGAGAAGCCGATCTGCTGGAATTGGTTGCTACAGTTCCTGAAGATGCGCCTTATGCCGAAGCTCAGGTGCTGCGAGTCGAATCGGTCGAGATCAATGCCGGTTTGATTCAAGCTGTGGGTGATGACGCGGTGCACGTGGTGGCGTTCCCCGGCGACGCGAATGCCAACCGCCGCTATGACGCAGAAGATGCGCGGCTGATCGCTCGCGTCGGTGTCGAACTCGACTCGGGTTTTGTCCACAATACCCCGACCGCAACGGGCGCGCAGGACGGCCCGCGTCTGTATCCGCTGATTGACCCGATCATCATCGGCGACGTGACCGGTCTGGATGGAATCAGTCCGCTCGATGCCAGCGATATTCTGCGTCGTGTTGTCGGATTGCCGACGCCGAATATCCCTGCCTTACCTGCGGCTCAAGCACCGACGGCATTGAATCTGTCGACCACGACGATCGCCGAAGGTCAGCCTGTCGGCACGACGGTCGCAACGTTCAACACCACCGATCCTGACCTTGAGGACACTCATACCTACAGCTTGGTCGCTGGCGAAGGTGATGACGACAACGAGTTCTTCACCATCAGCGGTTCGTCGCTGGTGACCGCTGCGGTGTTCGATGCGTCGGTGAAGAGCAGCTACCGCATCCGCGTGCAAACGACGGACTCGACCGGCCGCAGCCTGCAGCGCACCTTCACGCTGACGATCACGGCGGCCAACCAAGCACCAACGGCAATCGCCCTGGATGGTAATACCGTCGAAGAGAATGCCGCAGAAGGCACTGTCGTCGGCGAGTTGTCGACGACTGACCCCAATGCTGGTGACACTCATACCTACTCGCTCGTCAGCGGTGAAGGCGATGCCGACAATGCTTCGTTTGCCATCGTTAACAACACGTTGGTGACCGCTGGGTCGATCGATTTTGAGCAGCAGAGCAGCTACTCCGTTCGCATCCGTAGCACCGATGCAGCCGGCCTGTTCACAGAGTCGGTCTTCGTAATCAACGTGACCGATGTAAATGAAGCGCCTAGCGCCATTGCACTCAGCAATAACGAAGTCGAGGAGGATGCCCCAGTCGGAACAGTAGTCGGAGGGCTAACCACCACCGATCCCGATGACGAGGATACGCATACCTATACGCTCGTCAGCGGTGAAGGGGACACCGACAATGCTTCGTTTGCGATCGACGGACAAAACTTGGTGATCGCCGAGGCTTTGGACTTTGAAGCTCAAAGTAGCTACACCGTCCGAGTTCGCAGTACCGACGCCGATGGGCTGTTTACAGAAGCCGTATTCGTGATCACCGCTACCGGTGTCAATGATGCTCCCACGGATCTGACCATCGATAATACCGAAGTCGAGGCAGACGCTGAGGTTGGAACGGTCGTTGGCACGCTGACAGCAACCGATCCCGATGCTGGTGACACTCACACCTACTCGCTGGTCAGTGGCGAAGGGGACACCGACAACGCGCTGTTCACCATCAATGGCAACACGCTGGTGATCG
>CALELC010000578.1 GCA_937904535.1 uncultured Planctomycetaceae bacterium | reverse complement strand
GGTGTGGAGCAGGACCGGCAGCAGGCGAATCGGCTCGTGAGCATCGTGCAACACAGTTCCGATGCCATCATCAGCCGCGACCTGGACGACCGAATCGTCACCTGGAATGCCGCCGCAGAAGAGCTCTACGGTTACACGTCCAGCGAGGCGATTGGTCAGCCGATCTCGCTGATCGTTCCCGAGGAAGACACGCTCGAGCAGCAGAACGTCCAGCGAGTGCTGCGCCGCGAGAAGCCGGTGCAACAACTCGATGTTGCGCGGCGCACCAAAAGCGGCAAGCTGCTCCGCGTGTCCTCGCGGATATCGCCGATTTGTGACGAGCATAACCAAATCACCGGCATCTCGACGATCGAGCGCGATGTGTCGGCGCGGCTGCAATTGATCGAACAGCTCTCGCAGAGCGATAAAATGTTGCAGGCATTTTATTGCCAGTCGCCGGACATGTATTGCGCTTTCGATTCCGCGACCGCTGCGATCACCGATTGCAATGAGTGTCTCGGGCGCCAATTGGGATACTCGCGCGAGCAGTTGATCGGCCGCTGCGTGCTTGATCTGCAGGCCGAGGCCTTCCGAGAGCGAGCGGCGTTGTGCCTGGAGCGATTTGGACGCACCGGCATGTTGCACGATGAAGAACTCGAATTGCAGCGTGCGGATGGCACAACTTTGCCGGTGTCCCTGAGCGCCACGGCGATCTATGACACCAGCGGCCGGATCATCGGCGGACGTTGCTTGTGGCGAGATATCAGTGCGCTACGGGTCAAGGACGAGCAGATCCGGATTGGCGAGACCCGCTACCGCGACTCATTCCAGAAGAGTGCGATCGGAATTGCGCACTGCAAACTGGATGGTCGCTACTTGATGGCCAATCACCGCCTCTGTGAGATCGTCGGCTACTCGCTGGACGAACTCAATGGGCGCACGTTTGCCGAAATCACTCATCCAGAGGACTTGCCTCAAGAGCTCGAACTGCGACAGAAACTGATTGCGGGCAAGCTCGATACTTATAAGCTTGAGAAAAGGTACATCCACCAAAGTGGACGAGAAGTATGGGTTTCCGTATTCGTATCGTTAGAACGCGACGCACACGGGAAACCCTTGGCTTGTCACTCGTATGTTGAGGACATCTCGGCCCGTAAAGAACTGGAGAACGAACTTCGCTCGGCGATCCAGCAGCGCGACCAGTTCTTGGCGATGCTTTCCCATGAGCTGCGCAATCCACTGGGGGCGATTCTTAATACTTGCGCGGTCTTGAGCCGGCGCAAAGGTTATTCCAAGCAGGTGCAGAGCGGCGTCTCGATCGTCACCCGTCAAGCGCGGCAGATGGCCGAGTTGCTCGACGACCTGTTGGATGTCAGCCGGATCACGACCGGGAAGATCAAGCTCGAAAAGGCGCCGGTCGAGCTGTCGGACGTGGTTGATCAGGCGGTGGAGTCACAGCAGTCGCTGGCCACATCGCGAGGCCAACGGGTAACGATCACCTACTGTGACGAACCGCTGTTGGTGTTTGGTGATGCAAGCCGGCTGATTCAGGTCGTCGTCAACTTGCTCAACAACGCGATCAAATACACCGGTGACGGTGGGTCGATCTGTGTGATGTTGGAAAAGCAGGGACGGATGGGACGGATCCGCGTGCGCGACAACGGTGTGGGGCTGGAGCCCGAGCAGATCGAATCGTTGTTTGAGATGTTTGCTCAGAAAGATGCGACGCTCGATCGTTCCGGCGGCGGAATGGGGCTCGGACTGCACTTGGTCCGCCGGCTCGTCAATTTCCATTCCGGCCGTGTTACCGGGCACAGCGATGGAATCGGCAAGGGGAGCGAGTTCATCGTGGAACTGCCGCTGTCGACTCGGCGCGTGGCCAGTCGCAAACCGGAACCGGTACGGCGTCTCAAGCGTCGCTCGGCAATCAAACGCATTGTGGTCATCGAGGATATCGACGACGCTCGCAACATGCTGGTGGCGCTGCTGGAAGCCGACGACTATCAGGTAACCTCGGCGGCCGACGGGGAAGCTGGTCTGCAGATGATTCTGCGAGAGCGACCCGATTTAGCGATTGTCGATATCGGCTTGCCGAAGCTCGACGGGTATGAGGTCGCGAAGCGTGTCCGGCAGCAGATTTCGCCATCGGAACTGCGTTTGGTTGCGTTGACCGGATATGGACAAGATTCCGATCACGAACAAGTGATGAGTGCGGGATTCGACACGCACTTGGTGAAGCCGCTGAATCACACCCGCTTAGAAAAGATTCTCGCCGGAATGTGATTTCCGGCGGGAATCGAGAATTCAGGCTGCTCGTGAGCAAAGCCTCTTCGCTAGCTCAAAGTAGCTAGGGCTTAGTAGTTGTCGCGGTCGCGCCCGCCACCACCACCGCCTCGGTAGCCACCGCCACCGTTACCGCCTCGATAACCGCCGCCGCCACCGCTGCGACGCTCTTCACGGGGACGAGCTTCATTCACAGTCAGGGTGCGACCAGACAGCTCTCGGCCGTTCAACGCAGCGATTGCCTCGTCGGCGCCGCTGTTCATCTCGACAAACGCAAACCCACGGCTGCGTCCGGTCTCCCGGTCGGAAACGACCGAGGCAGTGGTGACCTCACCAAACTCACCGAACGTATCGCGAAGATCGTCCGACGTGGTGCTGAAGGAAAGGTTACCCACGTAAATTCTCTTACCCATCTCTGAATCCTCGAGCCCAAGATTGGACCCATCCCAAAGGTCAACTAACAGAAGTGAACCGAAACACTCGGCTCCCTCCCGCCGCTGCGGGATCGACGGCTGACGAGGATGCGGCACGCAGTGCCGAGCTGGAGAGCAGTTTGGCGACATCCAAGATGCCGGGGCAAACGCAGTCGGGCTCGAGCAACTCAACCACTCAGAGCCAGTTCAGAAATTCCTGCGAAGACAAAAACGGGGCCAGCCAAATCTATGGTTTCGAGGCAACCCGGAAAGCCATCGGCGAACAACCGAGACGGCGATGAGTCGAAGGCGATAGCGTTCTCGAAAGTGTCTTTCCCCAGCGAGTAAATGCATTGGTGGCACAAGCCACCGACGGAAGTGTACACCAATCCGGTGGCGGGGGT
>CALELC010000577.1 GCA_937904535.1 uncultured Planctomycetaceae bacterium | reverse complement strand
TTTCTGTACCTCGGCCGGCAGTACAATTTCCCTACGGCGCTCGAAGGGGCGCTGAAGCTCAAGGAAATCAGCTACATCCACGCCGAAGGTTATCCAGCGGCCGAGATGAAACATGGGCCAATTGCTCTGGTCGACGCTTACACGCCGAGCGTATTCTTGGTGCCCCGCGGCACCACCTATGACAAAGTTCTGTCCAACATGGAAGAAGTCAAAGCGCGGGGCGGTCCGATCATCGCCATCGCCAGCCACGATGACCCGCGGGTCGACGCAATCGCCGACGACGTGATCTACCTGCCGGAGGCCCCCGAGTTTCTCCAGCCCATCGTGTCGGTCGTCCCGCTGCAGTTGCTCGCCTACCACGTGGCTTTGCTCCGCGGGTGCGACGTCGACAAGCCGAGGAACCTCGCGAAAAGCGTCACTGTGGAGTAACCTGAGTATCTTTTCTGCGACCACTCGTTAATACCGCGTCACTGCGAAATTCAATCTCGATAGGACCTGAACCGTGACCACCACTATGACTCGACGGAAGTCCGACCCGAAGCTCAAAGGCCTGACCTACAGCGCCCGCAAAGCGCTGACCGTGCACATCGGCGAACAAGCCGGTGCCGAGATTGCTGATCTGATCCAGCAAATGGCAAGTGAGATCGAAGAATTGCGGCGAACGAAAGTCAGCATCACGCGGATTGTCCCCGGCGGTGAGCCGAGCTAATCTGCTCGGCTATGCAGACCCATCTTGTTACCGGCACAGCCGGCTTCATCGGATTTCATTACGCCGCTCGCTTGCTCCGCGCTGGACATCACGTCGTTGGCTTCGACAACGTCAATGACTACTACAGCGTCCAGCTCAAACGTGACCGGCTGGCGGCCTTGCAACAGATCGCCGCGCAGCCAGGTGCGGGTACCTACGAGTTCGTCGAAGCGGATTTAGCAGATCAGGCCGCGGTCGACGGCGTATTCGCGGCTCATCGCTTCGACCGCGTGGTGCACTTGGCCGCCCAGGCAGGAGTCCGCTACAGCGTGACGCAGCCGCGGGCCTACGTGCACAGCAATCTGGTCGGCTTCGTCAACATCCTCGAAGCCTGTCGGCATGCCGAAGTGCCGCATCTGACCTACTCCAGCAGCAGCAGCGTCTACGGCGCCAATCAGACGATCCCGTTTGCCGTCGAGCAAAACGTCGATCACCCGTTGAGCCTGTACGCGGCTAGCAAGAAGGCCAATGAGCTGATGGCGCACACCTACAGCCATCTGTATCGATTGCCGACCACCGGCCTGCGGTTCTTCACGGTCTATGGCCCCTGGGGCCGGCCGGACATGGCGATGTTCCTGTTCACCGAGGCAATTCTTCAGGGACGCCCCATCAATGTGTTCAATCACGGCCAGATGATGCGCGATTTCACTTACATTGATGACATCGTCGAAGGCATCTATCGCACCAGCGACTCAATTGCTCAGCCGAATCCCGACTGGTCAGGCATGTCTCCCGATCCGTCGACCAGCAACGCTCCGTACCGGATCTACAACATCGGCAACAACCAACCGGTGCCGCTGGGCCGGTTCATCGAAATCATCGAGCAGAAGCTCGGCATCGAAGCCCAGAAAAATTATCTGCCGATGCAACTCGGCGATGTCGAGCAGACCTATGCTAATATCGACGCCCTCCAACAGGCCGTCGGTTTTCGGCCCGAGACACCGATCGAAGTGGGCATCGGCCGATTTATCGACTGGTACCGAGAGTATTACGCCTGCTGACTTCCACGGTGAATCCGACTCGCGGCCGCTGGGAAGTTAAGGGGACACCCACCTAAGCTCCGCGAGTTCATCACCGTAGAGGTCTTCGATGCTCATTCGCTCGCTGGTTCTCGTCCTCGTGTCCTTGCCGCTGGTCGCCGGCAAGGTCTCTAGCCAAGATGCCGCGCCGCGGCCGGCGCTGCGCGATCTCAACAGCCATTTCCCGTTCACGGTTCCCGAATCGGCCGAGCAGTGGCACGCGCGGGCGGATGCCGTCCGTTTGCAAACTCGAATTGCCCTCGGATTGCATCCGCTGCCGCAACTAGCGGAGCCTCAACCGACGATCCACGGCCGCCGCGAAATGGATGGCTACACGATCGAAAAGGTGATTTTGGAAAGCTTGCCAGGACTGTTCGTCACCGGCAGCCTCTACCGTCCGCTGGCAGATCAAGCGGCAACCTCGCCGCGGCGCCCGGCAGTGATGTACGCCCACGGACACTGGGACCACGGACGGTTTTACGAAGCCTCCGACGGCGAAGTTCGGCGGTTGTTAGCCACCGGCGCCGAACGGTTTGAGAACGCCGCCATCAACCACATGCAGGCCGCTTGCGTGCAACTGGCGCGGATGGGCTGCGTGGTTTTTCAGTACGACATGCTCGGATATGCGGACAGCCAGCAGATCTCCTTTGGCCGCGCCCATCGGTATGGACTGGAGGGTCCCAATCCACCCGCCACGGCTGAGGGTTGGCCGTTGTATAGCGCCATCGCGGAAGGCTATGGCCAGTCGGTGATGGGCTTGCAGACCCTCAATACATTGCAGTCGTTTGAGATGCTCCGCAACCTGCCCGATGTCGACCCCGAGCGGATCGTGATCACGGGGGCCAGTGGCGGCGGGACCCAGTCATTCATCGCGTCTGCGGTGGAGCCGCGTTTGGCAGGCGCGATGCCGGCGGTGATGGTCAGCACCGGGATGCAAGGCGGTTGCACCTGTGAGAACGCCAGTGGGCTTCGGATCGATACCGGTAACATTGAACTGGCGGCGCTGACGGCACCGCGGCCGCTGGCGATGACGACCGCCGATGACTGGACTAAGACGATGCCCCAGGACGGTTATCCGGAACTGGTTCGGCTGTATCAACTCGTCGGAGCGCCGAAGACAGTTGAGCTGTTTCCGGCAGCACACTTCCCCCACAACTACAACCATGTCGCCCGGGTTGCCCTGTATGGCTGGGTGAACCGGTTGTTTGGGCTCGGGCAAAGCGAACCGATTCTGGAACGCGATTTTGAATTGCTCCGTGCGGCCGAATTAACCGTCTGGGGTGACAGACATCCACAACCGCCGAGTGGGATC
>CALELC010000576.1 GCA_937904535.1 uncultured Planctomycetaceae bacterium | reverse complement strand
TAAAAACGAGTCGGGTGGCAATGCGTCCCAGCTGACGGAATTTTCTGACCACCATCTCCTAGGTTGCTTCTGTAAGGACACAAGTCCAATCACACAGCCACATTGACTTGTCTTTCAACCTTCGCGGCTTCTCGCGTCTGCTTGATTCATGCGAAGCTGTGAAGAAATGGAATCTTGATGATTGTTCACGATCCGCCGGGTACCTTCTTTGAAGGTAGCTGCTCCAAAGTTGATCAACAACCCGAGCGACAGGTTGCTCAGCCGCAGGTAAGTCAGCACTTGCTTGCTGTGCACAGGAGCCAGATTCTCGACAGATTTCAACTCGACCACCAGGCAACCCGCTACCAGCAAGTCGATCCGCAGTCCCTCATCGAACTGCATCCCATGAAAACTGAATGGAAGCATCTTTTGGCGTTCGACCGCTAGCCCCCGCTCCATCAGCATCCTCGCCAATACCGCTTCATAGACCGACTCCAGCAATCCAGGCCCCAAATCGCGATGCAACTGAAACGCCGCATCCACGACCACCGCCGAGGCTTCTTCTGCGTTCATCGGTTTCCCTTCGCGATCTTCGCGGCTTCGCGTGCCCCAAATACCCCACATCAAATGCTGCTTATTCCACCAACAAGCAGGTTTAGATCAGTCCTTCGGCTAAAGCGGTCGCTGCACTGCAGCCTATTGCACGTGAGTACCGACCACTACTGCGTGCCAGCTAATCGAAATTTACCGGCACGCCGGTTCTATGCTGCTGGTGAATCCGCAGGCAGGGAGTCTTGGGTGTAGGTGCGGCCGTGATAGAACATTGCGACAAAGACGAAGATCACCGCGGCGACGGCCATCATCCCGGTGAAGAACCAGTAGTAATCGGCGCCAGGCAACTTTGAGGTGCCATCGGGATTCTCGATCACCGCATTGACCCCAGCAGTGATTAGATTACCGAGCGACACCGAGAGCATGAAAATACTCATCACGATGCTCTTGATGCTGTTGGGAGCGCGGGTGTAGCTGAACTCCAAACAGGTGATCGACACCATCACTTCCGCCGCCGTCAGCACCACATAGGCCACTACTTGCCACATAATGTTTGGCGTCCCGCCATCCTGAATGTTCTGCTCGATCAGGGCGCTGACCGAAAACGCACCGACGGTCAAAAACATCCCAATCCCGATCTTCCGCAACTCGGTGAGCGGAAAAACGCGACCGATCAACGGATAAATCACATAAGCAAACAGCGGCACCAGAATCAGAATCAACAGCGGGTTGGCCGCCTGTACTTGGCTCGGCAGGATCGTGATCCCCAGTACCTGTTGGTTCATGTTCTCAGCCTGCAACACCCAGGCGCTGGCGGTCTGGTCATACAGACTCCAAAACACAGCCACCAGCAGATAAATCGGGATGAGCGCAAGAATCGCTCGCAGCCCCGTACCGGTAAATGCATCTCGAAACACGGCTGAACCACGCGGTGGGATGTGGGCAAAATCATTGCGCCCCATCCAGAACAATAGCGTCGCCACGCCCATCAAGATCCCCGGCACCCCAAATGCCACCTGCGGCCCGTAGTGCACGAGCAACAGCGGTGTTAGCAGCGTGGAAGCGAACGCCCCCAGATTGATTGAAACGTAAAACCAACCAAAGATTTTGCCCAGCAAGTGCTGATTGAGCTGGCCGAATTGATCACCCACGTGAGCGGAAACGCACGGCTTGATGGCTCCGGTTCCCAGCGCGATCAGACTCAGCCCCACCGCCAAGCCGACGCGAGTTTCATCCAAGGCGAGCGCCAGGTGCCCTAAGCAGTACAGGACCGAGAGCGACATGATCGTGCGATACTTGCCCCACAACCAATCGGCGAGCAGCGCTCCGAGCAGCGGTGTGAAGTACGCGGCCATCACAAAGGTGTGAATCCAGAAGGTCGCCTCGGTGCCGCTCATCGCAGCCACGGTGCCATCCCGGCCCATCAGGTGCTGGGTCATAAAGACCGCTAGAATCGCCTTCATGCCATAGAAGCTGAACCGCTCGGCCGCTTCATTGCCGATGATGTAGCCGATCCCCGGCGGCATCTTGTCGGTGTGCAGGGGCGCGGTGCGATACCCTGACTGCCCCCCTGCTACGGAGGCGTCGTCGGCAAGAACGGTTTCAGGCGGCTGA
>CALELC010000575.1 GCA_937904535.1 uncultured Planctomycetaceae bacterium | reverse complement strand
CCACGAGCGAGTTCCAGCAGCAAGGCGTAAGCGTTGTCCTGGGGCCGCAGCGAGCAGGTCGACAGCGAGGTGATTCCGCGGCCGTCGACCGGCCAGGGCAGAAAGAGTTTTCCCGATTCGTCGATGTCGCGCTGGACCGTCAGCCGCCGACCGTCGAGCCGCGACAGCGTGTGCCACGGCACGCCTTCGATGCCTGAAACGTAGGCCGCAGGCCACAGCGCGTGCGCCAACCGGTGTTGTTGCGACTGATCAACATCAAAAGTGAACTGGCCCATGTAAGATAGTCGTGTTGGCCGTCCGGCGCCGGAGGATGCATGAGTAGGGATGGGGTAGGCAAAGTCTCCGCAAATCCTAACGTCAAATCGTCCCGTCTGCGATGCACCGTTGCGAGGACCGCGGCGGCATGCCAGATTGCCGCTGCGGACCCGGCGGTCCGGACCCTGATGATCTGCCCGTGACGAGAGCCTGTGATGTTTGAGTTTGATTCCGGCGGCGCTCTGCTACGCACCGCTTTGCCGTTCCCTCGCCGCAGCGGCAAGGTCCGCGACGTCTACGACCTGGGCGAGCATTTTCTGATTGTCAGCACCGACCGGATCAGCGCATTCGACTACGTGCTGCCGACCGGAATCCCTGACAAAGGCCGCGTACTGACGGCGATGAGCGAGTTCTGGTTTTCACGGATCAACTCGCTGACTGCGGATTCCGCCGCCGAGCCGATTGCGCATCACTGGATCAGCGGCAAATTGCCGCCGGGCTTGTTGCCCGAGATGATCGATCCGAGTCCGCTCGTCGGCCGCTCCATGCTGGTCCGCAAGGCGGAAGTGGTTCCCTACGAGTGTGTCGTTCGCGGTTACCTTGAAGGCAGCGGGCTGAAGGAGTACCAACAAACCGGCTCGGTCTGTGGGATCGCGTTGCCGCCGGGATTGGTCCAGTGCAGCCAGCTACCGGAACCCATTTTCACGCCTGCGACGAAGGCCGAGTCAGGGCATGACGAAAACGTTTCTTGGCGGCACATGGCTGACGAATTGGGCGAGACTCTGGCCGAACGCCTGCGGCAACGGAGCCTCAGCCTGTTTACGCGGGCTTCGCAGTACGCTCAGCAACGCGGGATCATCATCGCCGATACGAAGTTCGAGTTTGGCATGGCAGGTGACGAACTGATCCTGATCGATGAAGTGCTGACGCCCGATAGCTCGCGGTTTTGGCCCGCGGCCGAATACCAGCCGGGCCAGCCCCAGCCGTCGTTTGACAAGCAGTTTGTCCGCGAATGGCTGATGGACAGCGGCTGGGATCGCAACAGCCCGCCACCGCCTTTGCCGAAAGACATCGTGGTGCGTACGCGCGAGAAGTACATCGAAGCGTATCAGTTGCTCGCGGGTCAGCCCGTCGCGTCGATCGCGAGCGAGGGCTGACGGCATGCCCCCGGCGGTTGGCGAATTTTGGACGACGTTGATTCGGTTGGGACTGCTCGATCCGGTCACGGCCAAAGCTCTAGCCCGACAGGTGCCGTCTTCCGCGGAGTCCGCAGATGCCGCTCTGGAAAGTGCCAAGTTCCTGATCGCTCAGGGAGTGCTGACGAAGTTTCAGGCCAAGCGGTTACTCGCGCAGCGTGGCGGTGAGCTGCGGCAGGGTGAATACCTGGTGCTGGAACGCTGTGAACAGCCGCCGCTGAGCCGCTGGCTGCGGGCACGCCACCTGCCAACCGGCGCGCTCACGCTGATCTACCCCTGCTCAGCGGCTCGCGACGCCAAGCAACCGCTCGACCTGAGCTGGCTGCGAGCGCACATCGCTGTCGCGGCCGATGGCTTGCAGCCGCTGGCCTCTGTGCAACTCGCCGGTTCCGCGGAGGGCGATGCGTCCTGGCGTGGACTGGTGGTCTCGGCGCTGCCCGCAGGGCAGACGCTGACCGAGTGGCTCCGAACTCACGGAACAATGGACAGCAGCGGAGCGATCGCTTTGGGGCAAGTGCTCGGTGGAGCGCTGGCGGCGATGCATGCGGCGTCTTTGGTCCATGGCGGGGTCCGGCCCGGCCGAGTATGGATTGGCAACGACGCCACGGTGTACCTGCTGCGTTGCGGTGGCGGTCCGCCGATCGATCCCGATCTGCTGCCGGCACCGGCCTACGACTGGTTCGACGACGACGGCCGCGCGCCCGATTTTGCCTCACCCCAGTGGCTCAGCGGCCAAGGGCAAGTGAGTGTGCAGGATGACGTTTACTCGCTCGGCGCGGTGCTCTACACGGCCCTTCGCGGCCAGGCGGTCGCCACCGGCACGTTGCCTGCCGATGTTGCCGAAGCGGTCGCTGCCGGTGCCGCGGGCGATCCGCTGCTGCGCGTGCTTGCTGCGGCGCTGGCCGCCCAGCC
>CALELC010000574.1 GCA_937904535.1 uncultured Planctomycetaceae bacterium | reverse complement strand
CTGGATTCGCGACAATTTGCTCGCTAACACCCCGTACGATCAACTGGTTCGGGAGTTACTGGCTGCGACCGGTGTTGTGATCTCGAACCCGCCGGTTGCCTGGTACAAGCGAGTCACCGAACCGAAGCAACAACTGGAAGACGTGGCGCAGTTGTTTTTGGGAGTTCGGATGCAGTGTGCTCAGTGCCATCACCATCCGTTTGAACGCTGGAGCCAAGACGACTATTACAGCCTAGCCGCCTTCTTTAGCCAAATCGGTCGCAGGCCGACCGGCACCAGCGGCGAGGACATGATCTTTCACAAACGCGGGATGGCGGGCGCGACCAATATCAAAACGGGCCAAGTTCTCCGGCCCGCGGCGCTGGGCGACTCGGTCGGACCGATCGCTCCCGATGAAGACCCGCGGCTCAAGTTAGCAAATTGGATGGGTTCGCCGGACAACCCCTACTTTGCTAAGGCCGTTGTCAATCGCTATTGGAAGCATTTCTTTCGCCGCGGATTGATCGAGCCGGAAGACGATATCCGCGACACCAATCCGCCAACCAATCCTGAATTGTTGGCTGCCCTGGAACAACATTTCATTGCCAGTGGCTTTGACCTTAAAGAATTGGTCCGTGTGATCACCCGGTCCAGCGCCTACCAATTGAGTTCGACGCCGAACGAACACAATTTGGTCGACCACCAAAATTATTCTCGCTATTACCCTCGTCGGCTCCAAGCGGAAGTGCTGTTGGATGCGATCGACGATGTGACAGGCGCTCGGACCGATTTCCCCAATTTGCCGACCGGCACCCGCGCGATCGCCCTCCCGGACAATAGCTACAACCGTGCATCGCCATTTCTTAAGGTTTTTGGTCGGCCGGAGAATGAAAGTGTATGTGAATGCGAACGGGTACAGTCTTCGAGCCTGGCGCAGAGTCTACACCTGATCAACGCGGCGGACATCAAATCCAAGTTGGCTACAAGCGACGGTCGCGCCGCACACGCCGCGGTCTCGCAGGAACCGGCCGAAAGGTTGGTCCGCGGGCTGTATTTGGCGGCGTTAACTCGGGAGCCGAGCGAGCAAGAATTAAGAACAGCACTCGCGTACCTTGAAGAGCCGCTGATGGATGGAGAAGGGGCGACTGCCGATCCAACACATCTGAAACGAGACAACTTCCAAGATTTGATTTGGGCTCTGATCAATACGAAAGAGTTTCTGTTCAATCACTAAGCTTTGGCTTGCTGGCCAAACCGGTTGTCGCATCTCACTGAGGCTTCACATCATGGGCTATAGGATGGCACGTACGATTCTTATGCCGGTCCTTGCGGTTGCGCTGGCATCGACTTCACTCGGTCAAAGCGTGTGCCTGCCACTGCCACGACTGTTGACGACGATGCCGATGGGTGGCCAAACGGGGACCGAGGTGGAGGTCGTCGTCACCGGTGAGTTCATCGACGGCGGCAATGAACTGCATTTTTCTCACCCTGGTTTGAAGGCAGTGAAGAAGGTCAACGAACAGGGGACGCCAGAACCGAACCAGTATGTGGTTACAATTGCAGCAGATTGTCCGCCGGGAATTTATGAAGCGCGATTGATGACGCGGTTAGGAATATCTTCTGCCCGCGCGTTTTCGGTTGATCGCCTTGCCGAAGCCATTTGCATCTCACCGAACACCACTTTGGAGACCGCGATGCCGTTGGCGGTCGATTCGGTCTGCAATGCCGTCATGCCAGCCAAAGCCGTAGCCCATTACCGTTTTGACGCGGTCAAAGGTCAGCGCTATATCGTCCACTGCGCATCGCGAGGTATCGATTCCAAGCTGGATGCCGTGTTGATCATCGCCGATGACGCAGGACGCGATCTGGTGGTGGAGCGGCGGGGTGGGACCTTGGACTTCACCGCCGAACGCGACGGGAAGCACGTGTTGAAGGTGCACGAACTGACATTCAAGGGTGGTCCCGAATATTTTTATCGGCTGTCGCTCCAGGCTGTACCGGCGGATGCAGGCGTACCTCGGTTCGCCTCGACGAGGACGGTGAGTGCGTTCTCATGGCCACCGGAGGGCCTGCCCGAAGAGGCGGTATCGACCGAGCAAGAACCCAACAACAGCGGCGCTCAAGCGCAGCGGATCGAATTGCCATGCGATCTTGCCGGCAGTTTCTATCCCGCAGCGGATGTCGATGTCTATGAGTTCACTGCAACCAAAGGCGATGTGTGGTGGGTCGAAGTCGCGTCAGAGCGGCTGGGGTTGCCGACGCATGCGGCCGTGTTGGTGCAGCATGTGGAGGGTGAAGGGGCGGATCAGAAATTGACCGATGTGGCGGAGTTCACGGAGATCGCCGCTCCGATTCGACCGTCCAGCAACGCGTACACCTACGATGGACCGCCCTACGACGGCGGATCGTTGGATGTGCTCGGAAAGCTTGAGATCCAGCAAGACGGATTGCACCGTTTGCAGCTCACGGATCTGTTCGGTGGCACGCGCAGCGATTCACGGAATGTGTATCGGTTGGTTATCCGTAAGGCCGCCCCCGACTTCGCACTCGCGGCGTGGGGGCTGCACATGGAACTGCGAAACGGTGACCGCAACGCGCTTTCCAAACCGATTGCGCTTCGCGGCGGCACAACCATGGCGCTGGAGGTCGTGGCGCTGCGACGCGATGGATTCGATGGCGATATCGAACTGGTAATGGAAGGGCTGCCCGATGGAGTGACCGCGCAGGGGCTGAAGATTCCGGCCGGCAAGTCGCGAGGCATCATGTTGATCACCGCGGACCAGGACGCCCCGCCCTCGTTGGCCAACGCCACCTTTTACGGTCGTGCTCAAGTTGGGGACACTCAAGTGGTGCGTCCTTGCCACATGGCAGCGATGGCTTGGCCCGTAAAGGATGCGTGGAGCGAAATCCCTCGGCCCCGACTGGTGAGCGGAGTGCCGGTCTCGGTTACTCAGAGCGAACTGGCGCCGATCACAATCGCTCCGGCGGAGCAGAAAGTTTGGGAAGCGACCGTGGGTGAGAAGCTAACGATCCCGCTGGTGCACCGGCCCCGCAGCGAGTTTTCGGGCGCTACGGTACGGTTGCGTGCATTTGGCAATGGGTTTGAAGCCGTGCCTGGATTCGATGCATCATTGACGGCCACGAGTTCGGAAGTGGTACTCGACTTGGCAGCGCTCAAAACACCTCCGGGCGACTACCTGATCGCGTTCTACGGCGCCGCGGTCGCAAGGTACCGGTACAACGAAGAAGCTGTGGCGTTGGCCGAAGAGGAACGTCGGCAGGCCGAGGCCGAAGCGGCGGCAATCACGTCCGAGGTCGAGCGATTGACGGCACTGGCTCAAGCAGCGACTGAATCCTCGAAAGCCCAAGTCGAACAATCGCTGGCAACGGCGGTCGCACGGCAGCAGGCGGCAGCCACTGCGCTCGCAGTTGCGGCAGAAAAAGTCAAACAAGCGACCGCTCAAGCGGAGCCTAAAGATACGGTTGATATCGTTGTATCCCAACCCATTTCGATTCACGTGAAGCCTGTGGAGGCACCATGAGCGACCCCTTTCTTGCATCATCGGTAGTCCCGTGCCGCGGGCCTCAGAGCTTTGGCTCCGCGGGTCGTCGCGGGTTTTTGCGGCTGGGCCTCGGCGGCTTCGCCAGTCTGAGCTTGCCGGGAATCCTCCGTCTCCAGGCTGCCGCAGCAGCGGAAAACGCGGCGGCTGAGAAGCCCCAACGTGAGAAGACAGCGGTGATTATGGTTTGGAAACCGGGAGGGTGTTCGCACATCGACACCTACGATCCGAAACCTGACGCTGCCAGCGAGTATCGCGGACCTTTTTCTACGATCCCGACCAAAGTGGCAGGGATGCGGTTCACGGAATTGCTGCCGCTCCAAGCGAAAATCGCTGACAAGTTCACGGTGCTGCGATCGATGCGGCAAACGGCTGCTGGGCATCCCGCCGGTTCAATGCAAATGCTCTCGGGCGATCCTGACACACGGGATAAACCCAAGCCTAAGTATCCCGATTGGATGACGGTGACCAATTACCTTCGCAGCCAACAGGGACCGCGCGACAACCCGTTGCCGCTGTACGCGGGGATTCATCCGCCACTGGAATACAATGGCCCAGCCTACCTCGGTGACGCCTATTCGCCGTTCACCGTGATGGGTGACCCCAATTCGCCGACCTTTTCGGTTCCCAACATCGGGCTCTCGGATTCGCGGGAGATTCGCCGGTTGGAACGCCGTACGAGCCTCCGACAGCAACTCGACACGCTCGCCCGCGATTTCGATCGCCTCGGCGAGTTGGGGGCGTTGGACCAGTTCGAAGCCCAGGCGATGACGCTGTTGACCAATTCCAAAACACGCGACGCGTTCGACCTGAGCCAGGAAGACGACCGCACCCGCGACCGCTATGGGCGCAACCGCTGGGGGCAGCAACTGCTGCTGGCGCGGCGACTGGTCGAGGCCGGCGTGGAAGTGCTGACCACGAGTCTCAGTGGTCCGCTGTGTGGGCGCGTTGGCAACTGGGATGATCACGCGGTCAACCATCACGTCTTCGATGGGATGCGGTTCCGTGCACAGGCCTATGATCAAGCGGTCGCGGCATTGATCGAAGACATCTACGAACGGGGCTTAGACCAGCGCGTGCTTGTCGTTGTAACCGGCGAGTTCGGGCGGACTCCGAAGATCAACTACGCGGCCAGCACGGGGGCCGGCGACGCCAGCGCACCGGCCGGCACGATGCAACCCGGGCGGGACCATTGGCCGCGGGCATTTTCCAACATCTGGGCCGGTGGCGGGATCGAAACCGGTCGCTTTATCGGCGCCACCGATAAACGTGGGGAAGACTGCATCGAACGGATTTGTAGCGCCGGCGATTTCCTGGCGACCATCTATCGTCACTTGGGAATTGACTCCGCGAACACGATGATCCAGGACTTCAATGGACGCCCCACACCGATCGTCGATCACGGTAGCCCGATTCCGGAACTGGTCGGCAAACGGAGCTAGTCGGTCAGCCGATCGAAACCATGGAGGTTAGGCCGATCAACCGGCCGTACCGATCGCATGTCTTGGCGGAGCGGTGTTGCCCGCCGAGATTCGGCTGGCCCGTGCTATTAACTTCTCGAAGTCTGATAGCTCCGCAGCCAATGCTGCTTCAGAAACGCCTTCAAGTTGCGGCTGCGGATATGCTTCAGGTCGGTCAGGTTGAGCGTCACGCGGGTGTTGGCGAGGTCGCTGAGATCGACGGGGCCATCAACACCGAGCTTTTCCAACAGTTGCAGGTCGATCGCTTCGGCCGGGCCGGTAAGCGTTACCCGCACGCTGTCGATCGCCTTCGTTTCGACCTCCGCCCAAGTCTCGCCTAATAAGGCGCCACGCACCGCCACACGATCGGGGGCATCGAATGCTAGGCTGCTGCTGCCGGCGATTGATTCGAGCATCGCCAGCGTTTTTTCTGCGAGTTACAGCGGCC
>CALELC010000573.1 GCA_937904535.1 uncultured Planctomycetaceae bacterium | reverse complement strand
CAATCGCTACATGACACAAGCTGGGCTTTTTATCCTCGTGGCGAGCTTGTTGCTTGGCGACGTGGTCGCACAAGACGCTACGAAGATCGATGATCCAAGCATCGAGGGCACCTGGATCGTGAAAGAAAGCAGCAAGAACGGCCCCATAAAACTTGTCAAAGAACATTTCGGCGGAAGATCGACTGTCACCGCCTTTGATAGCACGAACCGAGTACTAAGCATCCCGGCAGGTTTCGTTCCGCTTGATTGCTTTACCCAAAGGAAGCGGCTGCGGTGAGTCCTGTGGACTCACGCTGTGTTCGTGGCAGGCCCACCGGGCCGGTGCTATCTAAGGCCAGGACAACGTCCTGGTATTGAACTGCCAACACTGTTACGCGTAGCTGTTTGGATCGCTCCTGGCTGTCTTCCTCCCGCTTCCCGCCGATCGCGCTGCCGCACCGCCCAGTGCGAATTACGACCGATTGGAAGGGCGCGGATGGCCGTGGCGAATGGAGAATCGGCACCGCGTTCCCGGTAAATCACTCATATTATCGCAGCCGGAGGGTTTAGCAGATGGTGGCGGCACACGATCACGACCACTCCACCGGTAGCCCGCGGCGGTTCATCCCTGCCGTGTTGATCGCTTTGACTGGTGGCCCCGCCTTCGCCATCGTTGCAGCCATTGGCGGTTGCTCATTGGCTCTAGACTCTTGGCCGCTCTCCGTTGCGAACCTGCGTTACAGCATCACATGGGGGGCGGTCTGCGGGATCGCTGGCGGGCTTCCGACTGCCTTGATTGCCAGTGCCAATCGTCGCAACGCCGTCTGGGTCAGCGTCGCTGGCTCCCTTGTCGTCGCCGCTGTGAGCGGCGGTTCCCTGGCGCTGTACGCGCTGATGCTTGCGGCGGTCTGATGTCAGCCGGCGAGTAGCGAGAAAGCCGTGCACTGCAATGGACCAGCTAGGCGGAAGGCTCCTTGGAAATCATCAAGTGGTCGAACGCCTGAACAACGATTGATTGCTAAGCCTGCATCCGACCGATCGCTGGTTCGGCTGGCCAACCATCACTGGCATTTCCGGAGCGTCGCGTACCTAGCGGAAGTGATCGATGAGATCGTCACACGGTCGTTACTCGACGTCGGCTCACTCGCGTTCGCCAACGACGGCTGGCAGGCTGACCTCGCCAGGACACAGGTTGGCCGCAGGGAAGCTGAGTTGCTACACAAAGAGGCGAGCGCAGCCTATTACTTTACCCTGGATTCGCCACCAATAGTTGCGAGATTTCACTTGCCTTAACAGGCGACAGCACACCTGCCTCGCGCAACACCCGCTCATCGGCGGCTACTACAATGCCGGGCGTCCAGACATCGACGAACCTCTCCCGAGAATCTTTGATGAAGCTCAAGTACATCACCTTGTTGCTGCTAATGGTATCCGCTGTCGCTGCGGCGCGGGCCGAATCTCCCCTGGATTCGCCAAGTGACGAACTTCCTGACACCCGCGAGACCCAGGTTGGACCTTGGAACCTCGCGGACCTGCAGAACAACGTCCCGGCGGTGAACTGGATCCGTCAGGACCAGCCGGTGCACTCGCTGACGTATGCCGGCGAAGCGTTTCAGGGAAGACCGACCGAGGTGTTCGCGTTTTATGCCTCACCCGCAACCATCGGGAAGCAAAACGCCGGTGCTAAGTTTCCAGGTATCGTGCTCATTCACGGCGGGGGCGGGACGGCGTTTGCCGACTGGGCTTATCTCTGGGCGCAGCGAGGCTACGCAGCGATCGCGATGGACCTCGCCGGATGTCGTCCGCCTGACCCGCAATTCGATGAATCCACCGGTGCACCTCAGGGACATCAACACGACGCGTCGCTGCGATCACGTCTGCCCAATGGCGGCCCCTTTCATGGGCATCCTGAAAAGTTCGACTCAATCGGCGGCGACACCAGTGACGACTGGCCGTTTCACGCGGTAGCCAGCGTCATCCGCGCCCACACGTTGCTGCGCAGCTTCCCGGAAGTGGACGCACAGCGGACGGCGGTGACAGGCATTAGTTGGGGTGGTTACACGACCTGTCTCGTCGCATCGCTCGATGACCGATTCAAAGCAGCGGTGCCGGTGTATGGCTGCGGTTTCCTGCACGAAGGGGAATCGGTTCAAAAGCCCAGCATCGACGCGTTGGGAGAACGTCGATCGCTGTGGGTGAAACAATATGACCCTGGCAGTCTGCTGCCTCGCTGTCAGGTGCCGATCCTGTTCGTCAACGGCACGAATGACACACATTATCCGCTGGACAGCTATATGAAGAGCTTCCAGGTGGTTCCCGGATCCAAGCAGTTAAGGATTGTGGTCAACATGCCTCACAGTCACCCAGCGGGCTGGGCACCGGAGGAGATCGGGCTGTTCATCGATTCTAAATGTCGCGCGGGAATCCCGCTTCCGATACCTGGGAGCCCAATATCTGCGGACGGTCAGGTTCGTGTTGATTGCGACACACAGACCAAGTTGAAATCCGCCCAGCTGCACTACACGGTCGATACCGGGTTGCGATCCCAGCGGAACTGGCAGTCGGTTCCCGCAATTATCAACAGGACGACCGTCGTCGTCGCCGAGCCGCCGGCGGAGGCCAATGCCTGGTTTCTTACAATCTCTGATGAGCGAGATGCGATTGTCAGTACGACGGTCCAGTTCCGTCCCTGAAC
>CALELC010000572.1 GCA_937904535.1 uncultured Planctomycetaceae bacterium | reverse complement strand
AATTCCGCTGGGCGATTTGTGGCGCTGGTCGATGCGGCGCGATGCCCGGCCCGGCCGCGGTGGCCGTACGCTCGACGCCAGACCGGCCGAGGTCGCGGACGCCGATGCGGAAGTGCGTGACGATCCGGCGCAAGCCTGGCGGCAAATCACCCGTTGGCTCGTCAACGAAGCGCCGCGGCGGGTCGAATGCCGCGTGCTGAGCAGCGACGATCCCAACGAGCCGGCAAGATTGGTCACAACCGTCAGTACCGAAGCCTTTGAGCCACTGGAAAATGCGGTGGTGGAACTGGAAATCACACCGCCGACCGGTGAGAGCTACACCACGCTCGCCGCGGCCGATTTTGACACGCCCGGCCAGTACACCACCAGCCACTGGGCTCGCGATCCCGGCGGTTATCACGTGATTGCTCGTGTCCGCGCAGAGGACGGCAGCGAGGTCGGCACGGCACAGACAGGCTGGACTGCCGATCCAGCGGCGGCGGAGTTTCGCCGCTTGCCAGTCAACCGTCCCTGGCTTGAAGAGTTGGCTCAGGCCAGCGGGGGTGAAATCATCGACGACGATCGTCTCGACGCGTTTGTCACCAGTCTGCCCAGCCGCAAACTGCCGGTGACACAAACTTGGGTGTACCCGATCTGGCATCGGCCGTGGGTGATGTTGCTGGCGATCCTGTGCCTCTGCGGCGAATGGGGTCTGAGACGCTGGAAAGGAATGCCTTGATCATGCCATTTCGATTTCGGCTGAGCGCTCCGCTGCTCGCGGCACTGCTCGCCTGTGTCAACGCCCGCGGCGAAGACTCACCACCGCCGCAGCCAACCGATGGAGCGCCAGCTAACCACGCCACGGCGGATGTGATCATCGTCGTCGGCGCCGCGGGTGAAGCGAGTTACGGCGAAGCGTTTGCGAGTTGGGCGGCGCGGTGGCAAAGTGTCGCTCAGACCGCGGGGGCGCGTTCGATCCTGATCGGTGAATCGGGCTCAGAATCCGAGCCCAGCGATCGCGAGCGGCTGCAACAGGCGATCGCTGCACTCGCTCCTGATGCCGCTGCCCGCGAGCTCGAAGCCGGCCCGTCCGCAACCGCCCAAGCGAAAGCTCCCGTGTGGCTGGTGCTGCTGGGCCATGGCACGTTCAGTCAAAACGTCGCTAAGTTCAACCTCCGCGGCCCAGACGTTTCCGCGGAGGAACTGGCTGGGTGGCTCCAGCCGCTCACCCGCCCACTGGTCGTGATCAACGCCGCGTCGAGCAGCGGCCCCTTCATCAACGCCCTCTCAAGTCCCAATCGTGTAATCGTCACCGCCACGCGGAGCGGCATCGAACAGAACTACGCACGGTTCGGCGAGTACCTCTCGCAAACGATCGGCGAACCGCAGGGGGATATCGACCATGATGGCGAGGTTTCGGTTCTCGAAGCCTTTTTGGCGGCGGCGGCCGGAGTCCGCGACTTCTATCAATCTGCAGGTCGGATCGCGACCGAACACGCCTTGATCGATGACAACGGCGATGGGCTCGGCACCCCGGCAAACGCCTTTCGTGGCACCCGCGTGGTGGCTCAGCCCAGCGATGCCTCGCAGACCGTCGACGGAACACTGGCCGCTCGCATCAGCCTCGCGCCCGCTGCTGGACGCCTGCCGCTGACCGATGAAGAACAGCAACAACGCAATGCCATCGAAGCCGAACTGGAGCGATTGCGCAGTCAGCGTTCACAGCTGAGTGAGGCTGACTACCAGGCGGCATTGCTACCGCACCTGATCCGGCTGGCTCGCATCTATCAAGCGGCTGAAACCCGGGCAAAAGAAAGCACCAGTGTCGATAAGGCTCCACAGTAGCTGTCGACCTGGGGCCAGCTAAAGGGTTTAGCCAAAGCATTCACATTGACATGAGAGCGGCCTGAGCTGCGGAGCAGCGACCGAGGGTAGCCCGAGGCAAGCGTGCCGTAACCCTGGGGCAACCTTCTTCCGTCCCTACAGGACTGCCACTCCTCAGCGCAACATCACTCCTCGTCGCTGACCGCGTCTTTGATCGCTGAGACAATCGATCGGCGACCGATGTGCCTGGTGGTGATGCGATCGATATCCACGCCGAGTTCGGCTCCCAGACGCAGGGCCAGCTTCAGATCGTGCACCCCAAAATATTGGTTGGTGATCCCTTGGTCGGTGTACAGCGTCTGCGAATCGGTGCGGAATCCTGACTCGTGCGCGTCAGCCAATTCCTCCACCCACACGGCTGGCACTCCGCGCTGCGCACAGTATTCCGGCGACCAAATGTGCTCGCCGGTGCACTGGTCCAGCAGTGCCAACGCGCGATGCCGCGACAGCGAACTCATTTGGCATCCTGGGCGAGGCTGACCGCGACCAATTGCTGATCGTTCCGCGCAAACACAGTTTGGTCCGCATACGCCGGATGACTCCACACGACGCTGCGGCCGAACGCTTCACCCGTCGGCGCCAGCAGCTGAAAACGACCGAGCTCTTCGTACTTCTCGGGCGTCAGCCGTGCCATGATCAGTTCGCCGGTCTCGCTCATCAGGAAGTACCGATCGCTGTCCGCGATGCGAGTCAAAAAGGCGGTCCCATGGCGTACAAAGCGTTTCTCATCGGGTTTCGTGGCCGCGAAGGTCTTCCAGAGCTGCTCACCGTTTTCGCCGTTAACCGCGATCAACGAGCCTTCATTGCAATCGGTGCCGTAGATCACACCCTCGTGAAAGATCGGAGTGCTGTTGCTGCAGTGCACCGCGGCTTTCGGCTCGCCGCGCCACAATTCTTTGATCGCCGGCCGGTCGCTAGCTAGTTCAAACATCACGCTCTCGGTGCGAATCGAGCTGGCGTACATCCGCTCGCCATCGCGCTGCGGACGGGTCACCGCCATCTCAAAATCGGCTTTGATCGGCAGCCCCCAATACCGCGTGCCGGTGGCCGGATCGAGGCTTTCGATCCCATCGCCGTGCCACACAATCAATTGCCGTGTGCCACCGGCCTGAATGATCGAAGGGGGACAATAACCCACTGCCGAAGCGGACAGCGCCTGCCAACGCACTTCGCCCGTCTGCTTCTCAAAAGCGACCACGGTTTGGCCCTCACCGCCGACCATGCAGTACAGCAAGTCGCCATCGACCAAAGGATGCGAAGCAAAGCCCCACAACGGCACCGTGGCGCCAAAGTCTTGTTTAAAGTTACGTTTCCAAATCAGCTCGCCGCTGGTCGCGTTGAGGCAATGCAGATCTCCTTCGCTGCCCAACGCATACACGCGGCCTTCATCCTCTGGGCCAGCGATATCAACGGTCGGCGTGCAGCGCGGTCCCGCCGGATAAGAAATGCTGTAGGTGCAGTCGTAACTGAACTGCCACAGTTGCTTCCCGGTTGCCGCCTCGAAACAAGTGATTCGTTCGGCACCGACCAGTTCGGCGCGGCGGCCAGGATCATTGAACGCTTCGCCGGAGGATCTGACGAAATCGAACAGGTAGACACGTCCGGCAGCGACGGCAGGTCCGGCATACCCGCCCGCAACGGGCACTCGCCACTTCACTGGCAAACCTTCGTCGGGGATCGATTCGATCAACCCTTCTTCGTAATAGACGCCGTCACCGGTCGGCCCCATCCACTGAGCCCAATCATCACTTTGAGCGCGTTGGATGCCGAGTGCAGCCAGAGTCACGGCGAGCAAGACGGTTCGAAATCGCATCAGAAATCCTTCTCCAGCAGGTTGATGGCGGGGCGACCGACACGCCTTTAGTTTAAGAAATCTCGCTCAGTCGCAACAGCGGCACCTCAGCGGGGCACGCGCAGGAGCAGGGCGGCTTCGGCGTCTGGGTGGCACGCAACGGCTCCTGAGCGGCAATTCGCCGCCGCTCGTCTCCTTGCCGAGACTCGCCTGCCCACCGGCCATCCGGTCCTGGGTGAGACGCGTGCTTACAGGCCCGCCAACCAGTCGCGGACCGCTTCGGCCGCCGGCAGGTTGCAGGTGCGGAACTTCCGTACGCTGCCATCTGCATCGTCATAGATCAGCATCGTCGCCGCCGACATGCCCGCCGCTTCGCTGCTGTCGATCAGGGTGGCTGAATCGGCCGCGTTGACGCGGCCGAGAATCCGCTGTTGCAAGTCGTGACGCGATTGGCGTGGCAACCAGCGGGCTACCGTTTCAGCCGAGGGACTGCACAGGATCGTAAACACGCCGACCGCTGGCCCGTCGCGCAGCACCGCCTGCAACGCAGCCGAGCCACTCGGTCCTGCCGCCGCCGCATCCAGCGAGAAGCTGAACGCATCATCGTTGCGGAGATCACTGAATCGATTGAGCGGATCGATGACCAACAGCAGCGGCGGCTCATCGCCCCGGTCCTCGGCAACCCGTTGTTGGATGCGCTGCGCAATCATCGCCATCTGGGGCTCGCTCTCACGCGGCTTGGTGACCGTGGCAGTGAGACCGGCCGTCGTGAGCCACGGAGCCAGTGAAGCTGGTCCGCCGGTGTGCCCATCGAAGAGGTGCAATTCGAGTTGCTCGCCTTGCTGCCGAGCGGACGCAACGGCTCCCGTGACGATCGACGCCAGCAACCCCTGAATCGACTCCGGCGGCGCGACCAACAGCACGTTGCGTCCCGGCTGCCGCGGCAGTTCCACACTCGCCGGCGGACCGATGTCGACTGCTTCCCCGAGCAGCCCGCGGAGCGTCCGCGGCGGCATGTGGGTGGCCAGCGCTGGCGCTGACTCATCGCCAACTCCGGCGGCCAGCGAAGGTTGCTCACGTGCGATCGCGGCTTCGGCCAATTCCGGATCCCAGCGGCACGGCCGGTTGCCTTCAAACACCACGCGCGGCGGCAGATCGGCCACCGCCGCCGCATCGCGTGTAGCGATCCGAGCCAGCCAATCGCGATGGGCTTGATTGCCCAAATAGGCGACTTGAAACGGCTGGTTGCCTTCAAGCAAACCGCCCGCGTCGTTGTAGATCGCTTCGCCTGGGCGGCTGATGAACTTTGCCGCCATGTTGTCATCGCCCAAAATCAGCGCCGCGTCCGATTCACTGCACTGCAACGCGATTCGCACCGCCATCTGGCCGAGCGTTGCCCGCGGCAGCGAATGAGCGCCGGCCAACGACTGGCTGCTGAGCACCACATGCATGCCGAACGAACGTCCTTGCCGCACCAGCCGATCCAGCAGCATCGCGCACTCGGCCGCCAGCGCATCGTCGCGGACAAACAGTTCCTGAAACTCATCGACGATCAACATCACGCGTGGCAGCGTTTTTCCGGTCCGCATGCGGAAGTCCGCCAAGCCCTGCACACCAGCGGCGCGAAACAGTTCCCCGCGGTGCTGCAAATCCGTATCGAGCCGCTGCAGCACGCTGCGTCCAAACTCCCGCTCACTCTCGATACCGATCACCCGCGCGTGCGGCAGCGGGGCATCGGCATAAGCCTTGAACTCCACCCCCTTCTTGAAGTCGAGCAGATAAAAGTGCAGTTGGTCAGGCCGATAGTGCGCCGCCCCAGCGGTCATCAAGGTGTGCAGCAGAGAACTCTTGCCGCTGCCGGTTTTGCCGACGACGAGCACATGCTGTTTGACCCCTTCCCCCAAACGCAACGAATGAATGCGTCCAGCGCCTTGAACACCAAGCGGGATCTCCAATCCGCCGTCGCTGATTCGGTCGCCCGGCGGCAGCGGCACTGCCCGCGGTTCGCCCTCCTGAGCAGCAGCCGAACCTGTCTGCGCCGGACTCATCAGCCGGGCAAACGGCACTTCAACCCGTGCGGCTTGAGCGGCTGCCAAACCAATGCTGCGAATCAGTTCCGGACGCATGACCGCGGGTGGCGAAGGGGTCGGGGTAAATGCGAAATCGCCCAGTCCAGGCGCCCCATGTTGCCAGCGGCCGGTCTCGTCGATCCCCAGTCGCAATAGCCGCCGGTCCTGCGGGAGCGGCATTTCCGCCGGCCAAGGTCGCGTGCTGTCACCGACCAGAATCGTCCAGATCCCGCACCGCAGCGCGCTATCCATGATCGCTCGCAACGATTTGTAAGCATCGCGGGTAAGACTTTCAGGAAAGCCCACCGCTGCAATCACACGATAGGGTTCAGCCAACGAACCGGCGATGTCGTTGTACTGTTCAATCCGCTCGAAACGATCACGCAGATTGACCTGCAAAATGTCCTCGGCGTGATGGGCAAGTTCCGCCAACCGTTGTTCGATCTGGCGTTCGCCGGTCCACACTCGGTGGCCGACCAGATCCGGTTCGTGATCGGTCATCGACATCAGACTGGCAAAGTTTTGACCGCGGCCGATCGGGTCGATGAGTGTCAACTTCAGTCGTCCTGGAGCGACCGAAACGAGGCCTCGCCACAAGATCGCCTGCACCAGATCAACCGCTTCTTCGCGAAACTGGGGAGCCGCATCGATGATCAGTCCGCTGTGCAGCCGGCGGTGCAGGGCGACCGGCATCCGCTCCGGCAATGAATCGAGCACATCGGCCGCCACAGCCTCGGCTCCAGCAGAATCGGATCGGAGCGTCTTCACCGCCAGCGTCTGCCGCAGCCAGGGTTCGACCTGCAGTTCACCGACCGGGAGGCACGGCAACTGCGTCGCATCGCTCACCGGAGCCTCAATGACCTTTGGCCAGCACGGAAACCGATCACGTATTCGGTCGCGCGCCAACTCGATTCGCTGCAGCCCGCGCACCAGCCCGCTGTGCAAGCGATTTTCCACCCGTTTCAGCTCCGCCTGATGTTGCTGCAGCAGCGTTTGCCGATGCGTTTGGTTCTCCAGGTCGGTCTGCGAAATCGTGTGATTGATCGACTGGGCCAGCGAATCGGCATCGCTGCGCATCTGGGCGCTGATGCGATTGAAGTCCCGCGTGAACGTGTCGGCGATCCGCCGCGCTTCGGCTTCGAGTTCGTGTTTGGCTTGAGCATGTTCAGCGGTGATCCGCTTTTCCAACTCCGCGATCTGCTCAACGCGCCAGCGTTCGGCGGCTGCCAGATGAGCTTCGCGCCGCTGGATCAATTCTTCACTCGTCTCATCGGCCTGCTTCTTTGCGATCCGTCGCCCGACTTCGGCACAGCGCTGGGCCTCGAGAAACAACCGTTCGCTGCGAGGATAAATCTTGCGAGTCATCCGCCGCAGCGGCATCAGCAAAATCCCATAAATCGAAAACCCGAGCAGTCCACCAATCGGAACACTGGCTCCCATCCACAACAGCATCTGTTCCGGCCGGAACATTAACACTAAGCCGACCCAGATTAAGATAAAAATCGCGACGCCGACCGGCAGGTAAAACGAATCGACGGTCTTGGAAGCCGCACCGCTCTGCATCTCCACGTTGACCTCGCGGGCCCGACGCGCCAGGCGGCCAATCGCATCGATCGCTTCGCGAACCGAAGTCGGAGTCGGCTCAGAGACATCCTCTTCGGGTGACTGGGGCGGCGGCACTTCGGGCAAGTGATCCAGCCGCCGGATCGCCAGCGCCCGGGCCCATTCCACCGCTTCGATGTTCGGCCCAAGCGCCTCGTCGATCTGCGCACACTCTTTGCGCATCTGCTGGCCGGGGATGTTGCGGCGATTCTCGTATTGCTGCATCACCGCGCCGCAACGAGCCACCACTTTGCGCTGGATCACTTCCTTTTCGCGGGCGACGATCTTGCGGAACTTGGTACCGAGCTGATCGATACTATTGTGCACGCGGACCGTTTCGTGCTCGTAAGCGAGCGTCAGTTGCTCCTCCGCCTCGTCCCAGCGCTGCAGCATCTCCCGCCGCTGCTCACGGCAAAGCCCTACGATTTCGTGGCGCCGCAGGTCGAGTTGCTCACTCTCGCGCTGCTCCTGTTCGGCCAAGCGACTGCGAAGTTGAGCGAGCTCGCGGCCAGTCCGTTCATTGCGGATCGCCACTCCCGTCAGCAAGCGATGCTGGCGATTGGGGTCGAACAGTCCAACCCAGTCCAGTGGTGATTCGCTCATGAAGTGGACACTCGTAGACAAGGACGGTATCGCCGAATGCGTGCCTGATGATCCAAGGCAGGCATCGCCGCAATCAACCGCTGGCACTAACGGCACTGAACTGGCTGATGCGATCAATCCAGCGACACTTACCTCGCCTATTCTATCAAAAGCCGCTCGTTGTCGCCGTGACCCGTTGTAGGGCTTAAAGCGGTACTTGGTTCAAACCAGCGGTAAATTGCTGGCAACACCAGCAGCGTCAGCAGCGTCGATGTGACCAGCCCGCCGATCACGACGGTGGCCAGTGGCCGCTGCACCTCGGCCCCGGCGCTCTGAGAAATCGCCATCGGAACAAACCCGAGCGCGCCACACATGGCGGTCATGAACACCGGCCGCAATCGATCCATCGCTCCCTGGGCCACGGCTTCGCTCTGGTTCGTACCCTGTTCGCTCAGGTGACGAATGTGCTCGATCAGCACCACGCCGTTCATCACTGCAATCCCAAACAAGGCGATGAACCCGACACCGGCCGAAATCGAAAACGGCATCTCCCGCAGCCACAAGGCAAAGATGCCCCCAGTCGCAGCCACCGGCACATTCAAGTAGATCAACAGCGCCAGCCGCACCGAATTGAACGTCACGTACAGCAGCGAAAAAATCAACAGCAGTGCCACCGGAACCGCGATCGATAACCGCTGCGTCGCTTGCTGCAGATTCTCAAACTGGCCACCCCAGGTGAGTGAGTAACCTGGCGGCAACTGGACTTGCTGCTGCACCTGGGCCTGCGCGTCGGCAACAAACCCGGCCAGGTCGCGTCCCCGGACATTGCACTGGATCAACAACCGGCGACGAATCGAATCACGGCTGATCTCCGCGGGTCCATCCTCCACCAAAATGTCGGCAAGCTGTGAAATCGGAATCTGTCGGCCGTGCGGATCATCGATCTTCAGCTGTTTGATTTTGTCGACGTCCTCACGCCACTGGGGAGCGATGCGAACCTGCAGGGGAAACCGCTGCTGGCCTTCAAACACCTCACCGACCACCTTGCCCCCGATCACGCTGATCGCGTCGAGCACCGCGCTGGAGTTGATCCCATAACGGGCAATCGCTTCGCGACGAACCTTGATCCGCACGTAGGGCAAACCGGCAATCTGCTGCGCCTGCACATCCGCGGCACCTTCGACTTGGTTCAGGGCGCGAACGATCTTGTCGCCTTCGGCCTTGAGCACCTCCAAGTCATCGCCAAACAGACTCAGCCCCACATCGGACCGCACCCCAGCGACCAGTTCCTGCACACGCAGTTCGATCGGCTGAGTAAACCCATAAGCATTGCTCGGCACCGCCCGTTCGAGCGCCGCTTGCATCTGCTCAACCAGTTCAACCTTGTCGATCTTCTCCGGCCACTGGTTGACGGGCTTCATCCGCACCAGCACGTCGGTTTGATGAACCCCCATCGGATCATTGGCAATTTCCGGCCGGCCGGTCTTGGAGATCACACTTTCAACCTGCGGAAACTCCAGCAGCGTGCGTTCCATTGCCTGCGTCATCTGAAGCGATGATTCCAGCGACACACTCGGTAGCCGCACCGCCTGCAGTGCAATATCGCCTTCATCCAGCTTCGGTACGAACTCGACTCCAAACCGCATGGCGACGCCGACACTGATGAAAAACAGCAGCGCAGCGCTGCTGATCATCATCGTCGGATGATCCAAGGAGAAGCGGAGCAGGGGACGATAGCTGTTCTTCAGCCCGCGGACCAGGAAGGTTTCCTTCTCGCTCACTCGCCGCGCGAGAAACAAGGAAGCCATCACCGGCATCACGGTCACCGACAACACCAGCGCGGCAGCCAGCGCTGACATAAAGGTGAACGCCATCGGCCGGAACATCTTGCCTTCGACTCCCTCCAGACTGAGGATCGGCAGAAACACAACGATCACAATTAACCCGGCAAACAAAATCGGTTTGCCAACCTCCAGCGCCGATTCTTGGAACACCGACTTCGGCACTCCATCGGCGCCGGTTCGTTTGCGATAGGCGCTGGCCGATCGCACCGCGTTCTCGACCATCACCACCGCGCCGTCGACAATCACGCCAAAGTCGATCGCCCCGAGACTCATCAAGTTGGCTGAGACTCCGGCGTATTTCATGGCGATCAGCGCACTCATTGCCGACAGCGGAATTGCCGATGCGACGATCATGCCGGCGCGGAAATCACCGAGCAACAAAAAGAGCATCATGATCACCAGCACGATCCCCAAGCCGATGTTCTCAGCAATCGTATGGATCGTCTTATCGATCAGTTCCGTGCGGTCATAGAAGGTGTCGATGTAGACGCCCTTAGGCAGCGTCGTCTGAATCGCTGCGATCTTGTCCTTAACATCCTGCACCACCTGACGCGAGTTGCCGCCCATCAGCATCATCACCATGCCGGTAACCGCTTCGCGATCACCATCCCGGGTCACTGCCCCTTGGCGCAGCATCGGCGCAAAAACGACCTTGCCGATGTCCGAAATCCGGATCGGCGTGCCATCGCTGCGACTGTCGAGCACGATGTTGCGGATGTCGTCTAACGACTCGACGAGCCCTTCGCCGCGAATCAGCTGTTGCTCGGCACCATGAGCGATGTAGCCACCGCCGGCGTTGGCGTTGTTTTCTTCCAACGCTTCAAACACACGGCTGAGTGAAATCGAATAGTTCAGCAGCGCATGCGGATCGATTTGAACCTCATAAGTCTTGAGTTCACCGCCAAACGTATTGACTTCGATCACTCCCGGCACACTGCGGAGTTGAAAAGCGATCTGCCAGTCAAGAATGGTGCGCAATTCCATCAAGGAATAGTCATGCCCCGGCTCGGCGCGGACTTCGAACTGATAGATCTCGCTCATCCCCGTGGCGATTGGTCCCATTTGTGGATCACCCATGCCGGCGGGGATGCTCTCGCGGGCCTGCTGCAGCCGTTCATTGACGAGGTTTCTCGCCCAGTAGATATCGGTGCCGTCTTCAAATGCCACGGTCACCGCGGAAAGTCCGAACCGGCTGATCGAGCGAATCTCGCTGACCTGCGGCAGCCCGCTCATCGCGTTTTCGACGGGAAACGTGATGAACTGCTCGACCTCGACCGGGCCCAGCGCAGGTGACACCGTCAGCACCTGCACCTGCACGTTGGTCAAATCGGGAACCGCATCCAGCGGCAAGGTAGAAGCTGCGATGAAGCCGCCGCCCAACAGCACCAGGGCGAGCAACATCACGATGAAGCGATTCTCAAGCGACCAGCGGATGATGTGATTAACCAACGGAAACACCCGGACAAAAGTTCGTTCTCTAAGATCAAAACGTCCCACTGCTGGGACGCGGCTGAAGCCAGTCGCTCCTGGCAAACGCTAAGCGTTAGGCGACTGCAATCCCTTGGCGAGGGTTATTCCGCCAGCAGGTCTGCCAACATGCGAGATTTGAGCGCAAAGGCTCCGCCGGTGACCACCTGGTCGTCCGCCGTCAGCCCAGTAGTGATCTCCACCCACTCACCACCGCGCCGGCCGACTTTCACGTCACGACGCAGAAATCGATCGTCGCCGCTGTGCACAAAGACAAAGGTCCGCCCCCCGTGTTCCTGCACCGCAGCGGTCGGAACCTGGGTGACGGGTCCGGCAGAGGTGGTCGGCAACTCGATCGTCACAAACATCCCGGGCTTGAGCAGTCCCTCGGCGTTGTCGGCCACCGCACGCATCGACAACGTGCGCGACGCTTCATTTACCAGATCGCCGGCATAGAAGATTTGAGCCTCAAAGACACGATCCGGCCAAGCGCTGCTGTGGATTCGGATGCTGTTGTTGCCTAGTTGCTGCAGCAGGGGAAGTTGTTCTTCATAGACATCGGCGGTTACCCACACCGTCGATAAATCGGCGATGCCTAAGATTTGACTCTCCGGTCCCACCCGCTCCATCAACACTACATCTTTGGAGATGATCGTGCCGTCGAAAGGAGCATAAATGGGATAGTGCGCAACCGCATCACCCTGAACTTGGGGATTCACATCGGCTAGTTCTTCGTCGCGGAAGCCGAGAATCTTCAGGTTGGTTTCGCCGACCGACACACGGGTTTGCAGTTCCTTGACCGACTGCGTCGATACCGCGGACGCTTGCTGGACGTCCTGCTGAATCTGCTCCACCAACGATTGCAGTGTCGCACGCGAGGCATTTTGCTCCGCTTCCGCTTCCAACAGCTGCCGGCCCGTCACCGCACCGCCTTGCGCTAAAGGCGCCAAACGTTCATAGTGCATCTGCGCCTTGTAATGCGCGATGTAGGCCGACATCAATCGGTCACGGTATTCGCCCACCGGCTTATTGGTTAACTGGGTTTCGATGTTTTCAATCGGCGCTCCGCTGCGGATCAGCTCAATCATCGCTTGCGTGTTTTCGGTGACCGTTTGCATCCAGCGGTCTTTGGTCACGGCAAACTCTAACTGCATCCGGTCCTGGTAGAGCTGCAACATCGCCTGCCCCACCTCACGGCTCTGGACCACGACCAATAAGTCGTCCTGGTTGACTCGGTCGCCGAGCTGAATTTTGACTTCGTCGACACGGCCCTGCACCAGTGGAAAGATGTGGGCTACGCGGTCTTCATTGAGTGAGATTTTGCCGGTTAATTCGACCGACTGCACCAAGGGACTGACCTGAACAGGCTCAATCACCAGCGACGCCGCCTTCCACGCGTCCTGAGGAAACTCGATCCACTCCGAATCCGGCGTTTCACTCGCGGCCGATACGTCACGCACCTGAGCTTCGGCAGGCATCGAATGCTCCGCCGCATCGCGGTTGCCGCTTCCCAACCACCAAGCGGCAGTGGCGAGGATCGCCAATCCTCCTAACACGAGCACGATCCTTTTGCCAGCAGCGGCTGGCCAGACTGACGACATAACAACACTCCCAAACCATGACACGACCGAAACGGCTGCCAAAGCGAAGTTTGCGAAGGGTCAGGAGTCACCGGTTGGCA
>CALELC010000571.1 GCA_937904535.1 uncultured Planctomycetaceae bacterium | reverse complement strand
GGGGTCGGTACAGCGGCTCGCCGAACCCGCCGGCGACCACCACCAGATCAAAACCCGCCACCTGCTGCACCGCCTTCGCCGCGGCGTCTTCTTCACCGTAGAACAACAACACGCGGAAATCGGCGGCATCTTGTTTCATGCTCGCCAACGCCTCGGTCATCGCATCGGCTACTGCGCCGACTTCGATCTCTCCGCCACTGGGCGTCTCCAGCGTTTGCGGATCCAGGATCGCGATCACTCCGATTTTCCGCTCACCTGCGGTGATCAGCTTGTAACGAGCGGTTAGCGATGGATCGATCAACGTCACGTTGGCGGCGGCGAACATTCCGTCCTGCGGATCATCCTCGGCTGCCGCGACCGCGATCAGCTCGCCGACCCCCAGCCGCAAGTCATCCGGGCCAAAGCCGACGGCGCGGTAGCCCATTTCTTGTAATCCGGTTGCAGTTACTTGAAACTTGATTTCCGCTTGCCGGCCAAAACGCCGCACCTGGTTACCGGCGTCGACGGGCACGAGTTCCCAGCCCAAATCCTTGAGCTGCTGCATGAAGGTCATCCGTCGCGCCAGACCACCTTTTTGATTCTCCAGCCCGGTGCAGCCACACGGTTCGATGTAGCCATGCTGATTACCGGTTACGACCAGGGCCACTTGCGGCTGTGGCCAGGATCTCCAGTCCTCTGGCCCCGTCGCCCCTTCCGCTCCCGCACCATCGTCCGTCACATCGGAAGCGAGCGCCGCTGTGGGCTGGGCGTCAGCCTGCTGCTCCGTCGCCGCATCCGACACATCCGAGGTTTGGGGAGACACGCCAGCTACGGGACGGCCGTCGGGAGCCCCGGTGTCTGCTGCGAGCAGGGCAGTTCCCTCAGCCGGTCCGGCCAGCGGCGCTGGCTCGGCTGGCACAAGTACTGGTTCCGCTAACTGATCGGTATTTGCAACAGGCGCCGGGCTGACAGCGACCGAGGGATCGACCCGCGGCGGCGTCAGCGGCGCGTCGACAGCATCACTCTCTGGTGAATCCGGCATCACAACCGCCACATCGCGCTCATCGACCACCGGGGCCTCGGTTTTTTTCCCGCAGCCGATGACCATCAGGCTGAGCAGGGCGAGCCAGCCTGCAACCGGTACTGGGGAGGCCGCCTGCCAGGCCGCTCGATCACCGGTTCCGCCAATCGTTCCGTTCACCTGAAGGTGCTGATAGGCCATATTCATAACTGCGTTCTGCAAGGTTGTCGGTGCCGCACCTGCCCAAAGCAGGTATCTCGGGAGGTGCTCAGTCCTCGACCGGAGCGCTGTTGCGCTGCTGATTGCGAAGCTGCTTCATCGTTTCCACGATCGTTTGAGCGCGGAGACGGGTAGCTTCGGTCAAGGTTCCGTGGTCGTTGTGCTGCTGTCCGTTACCGCTCGCCGTGTCGATAGCGTCCCAATCTATCTTCCACTGTCGCTCTTGTGCCGCGGTTTTCAAGGCGGCGATGACTTGGTCGAGCCGTGTCACCAATTCGGCCGTCGGCTGGGCGGGAAAGCTGCGGTAGGGAGCCGTGCGATGCCGAGCCGAGCTGTTGCCCGACAGATGCGTCACCGGGCGATGGATTCGGCGGTGGTACTGCGTCGCTGCAATGGCACCGGCGATCGAACCGAGCACCAGCGCCACGATCATTGGCCCGATGCTGCCACTGAGGCCCAGGAGTGCCGCCGCGAACAAGCAGATCGCGACTGACGCCAACAGCGGCCAGGGCACCGCCTCGGGATCGGGGCGGTTGCGACGGCGCGGGTTGCCTGGGTCGCTATCGGCCAAGATATCGACCACGACCACTGTGATGTTGTCCGTACCACCGCGGAGGTTTGCCAAGTCGACCAAGATCCGCGTGGCGAGCTGGGGTGAGAGCGAGGCCAACAACGGCCCGATCTCCGCGTCCTCGACGTGACCGGTCAGCCCATCGCTGCAGAGCAAAAAGCGATCACCTTTTTGCAGCGCAAACGGCCCTTCGATATCGACCACGACGGTCGGCGAGGGGCCGAGCGAGCGGGTGATGACGTTCTTGGGAATGGCCTGACAGAGCTGGCTTTCGGGTTTGACTTGCCCCGACGCTTGCATCTCCCACACCAGACTGTGGTCAAATGTCATCTGCTCCAGCCGATTCTGCCGCAGCCGGTAGACCCGGCTGTCGCCGACGTGGGCGATGATCGCTCCGTCGGGCAGGATCGCCAGCGTGCTGGCCGTGGTCCCCATGTTGTAGAACTCGGGGTTTTGCTGGCCGCGCTGATGAATATCGAGATTGGCCTGCTGCACCGCATCGCGCAGCGCTGCGGCTGGATCGCCCCCAGATTGCCGCAGGTAATACATCGGGATCTGCTCGGCGGCGATGCGGCTGGCCAGCTCACCCGCCGCGTGCGCCCCCATCCCATCGGCGACGACGAACAAGTGCCCCCGCGACACGAATCGCTCGCGCGAATCCGCGGTCACAACCATGTGCGAATCCTGGTTGTTCGAGCGGCGCATTCCGACGTCGGAAACCGCCGCAAAATCGATCGAAGCTTTCCAGGAATCAGGCACAGTCGGGGTGGGGCAGGCGGAAGGTCTGGATAGAAACTCGGCTGCTGATCTGGGGCTGGGCCTGCCAACGGGGCGCTGCGGCCGAGCTGATTCTGGATTATGGATCGGCATTTGCTCGCTCACCAGCACCCGCAAATGTTGAAGAATCCATTTTATTCCGAATGAAGGATTGAAAATCGCGAACTCTGATGCCAGGAAAGTGCTCGGGAGGGTTGTCAGCGAGCCGATGATTCGCCAGAATCTCGGACGCATCGAAGAAACGGCCCGCGTCGCAGGTCGTCTCCAAGATTCCCAGGAGCGGTGGCTGAGTGGTCGAAAGCGCCGGTTTGCTAAATCGGTGAACTGGGAAACCGGTTCCGCAGGTTCGAATCCTGTCCGCTCCGTTGATGGCAGTTGCCGCCCGCAGCCCGTGGGCTGACGGTCAACTGCTGCTCCAGCAGGTGCCTTGCGGCGCCTTTTCCGTGGAGCGATCGAAAAGAGGCCCTCGCATCTCAAGAAGTGGGTCACCTCCGAGGGCGTAGCTCAGTCGGTAGAGCAAAGGACTTTTAATCCTTTGGTCCTGGGTTCGAGTCCCAGCGCCCTCACTCTTTCTTTCTTTGCTGGCCTGTTGGCCGCCCGTGCCCGGCGGTGTTGTCCCGGCACTGACGCGCCACGCTTCATCGAGCAACGTTGGCAAGCCGTGCTCCTTTGCAAGGCGCCGCCGGAAACGCGTTACCGCGGCAGTTCGAACTTGCAGCAACCGAAGTCCAGCGAGCTCGCGACAGAACGCTGCCGCAAGAAGCTCGTGTTCAGGCGATAGTAGATAAACCGCCCTTGCCGCTCCGTCGTGACCAGTTGCGAGTGGTAGAGCACCCGCAGATGGTGCGAAACATTGGTGATCTCGAGCTCGAGCAATTCCGCCAAGTCCGACACGCTCAGCGGCCCCGCTTGTAGCCCGCGAACAATCTGCAGCCGGATCGGATCACCGAGCGCCTTCAGGTAAACCGCGCACTGCTCCGTTTGATTCTCCCCGCTGCCTTCGCTTTCCATTCTTGTTCCTTTGATTGTGATGGCCGATTCCCGGCAGGCTGCGAACTTGCGTGAGGCTGAGCAGGCACTGCCTCATGACGACAGCCGCCACACCGATCCCAGCCTGCCAGCCAGACGCTAGCACCGGGGCGTCCGGCTGCGACGTGAACCGCCGACCACAGCGAATCCACAACCGCTCGTTTGATTATCGGTCGCGAGCGCGCAATTGAACATCCTTCCGGCACAGCCCGATGCTCCGCCGCGGGGCCAAACCAAACATTTTGCCCTGCCGGCAAAGCTTGACAAGCCAGCGAAAATGCGTTGGAAGACTCATTGACCGGCCACCGGTTGCCGATGATTAGTTTCGTCTGACGAAGAACACCAACGCCTGTAGCGTCCCGAGGTGCGAAGTCAGGCCGATGACCCAGAGGTCCTGTCCATGGAAGTCAGGGCCTTGTCGATGAAGAAGGCAAAGTCGGTAGCGGATTGTGGGGCGGCGACAACGGCCGGGCGTGCAGGCACGCTTCGATCGGAAACCTCGCCGTGCGGAGTCAACGGGAACAGAACGAAGTCAGCGGGTTTGGTGTCCCGCAGCGAATCCGTGTTGTGTTCCCACGAGAGTTACAGGGGCTTGATCGACGGCGACTTCGTCCGCCGACCGCGCCCTACCTCGGCTCCGCCCACCGCGGCTGAGATCGACTGAGTCAGCTTGATCGCGAATCAAACCAACGCATGAGCGACAGGGAGACGTGGCTTCATGAGAAGGATCACTTTATCGTTGAGCTTGGCCTTGGGCTGTTTGATGACAACCCAAAGTTTTGGCTTTGACCTGCTAGACCGTATGCTGGGCAGCCGCGGACATGGCTGCGACACCGCTTGCTGCGAAACCCCCGCTTGCCCGGTTGATCCGGCTTGTGGCTGCGAAGCCCCGAGCTGCGACAGCGGCTGCGGACTGCTTCGCGGTGGGCTGCTGAGCGGCCTGCACAGCAAGAGCTGCTGTGCCGAACCGGCTTGCGGATGCGAACCCACCTGCGCAGTCGCTGGACCGGCTTGTGGCTGTGAAGTCGCTGCTCCGGCTTGCGGTTGCGAAGTCGCTAGCTGCGACAGCGGCTGCGGCCACAAACACGGCGGCTTGCTCAGCCGTCTGTTCCGTCACCACGGCAACAAAGGCTGTGACGCAGCATGCTGCGAAGCGCCTTGCGCCGAACCGGCTTGCGGCTGCGAACCGACTTGTGGTATCGCTGCCCCAACCTGCGGCTGTGACAACAGCTGCGACAGCGGCTGCGGCCATGCCAAGCGTGGCGGGCTGCTGAGCCGACTGTTCAGCGCTCACAAGTCGTCGAGCTGCTGCGACGCCGGATGCGATAGCGGCTGTGGCTGCGGAACCCCCGCTGCTGTGCCGTACTCGTCGCCCGCTCCGTCGCTGCAGTCGGTCCCCGAAGCACCCGCTCCGATCGTCGATCCGAGTGCTTCCCACCAAAGCAAGCGTCGCGTCGTTCAGGCCAGTGCTCGCTACGTTCGCTAAGCGTTCCGCTCAGCAAACACGGCCAGCCTGATCCCCTTCAGACGTGACCCATTCGAAAGCGGCCCGGCAGGTGCATAACTTGCCGGGTCGCTTTTCGTTGATGCAGCGACTACCGTAGGCTCACTCATCTCGACTGAGCGCGGAATGCTTATGCCCTGGTTGCGTCGGCTCATTGGCGATCGAGCGCTCGGCTTTTCCCTGGTGGGGCGAGTTTGGCAAACGATCTCGGGCCCCATCACGATCGCCCTGATCATCGCCACCCTCTCGCCGGCGCAGCAGGGCGTGTACTACGCCTTGATCAGCATTGTCGGCCTGCAGGCGTTCGTCGAACTGGGCCTGCTCAATGTGCTGATCAGCTACGCTGGGCAAGAATCCAGCCGCATCCTGCATTTGATCGGCCGCAGCGAGGCCGAATCCACTCCGGCGGATCGGGAACGCTCCGCGCAGGCAGCGGCGCGAATGGCCTGCATGATCGCAGGAGCCAACCGCTGGTTCCGCTGGATGAGCCTCGTGTTTGCCGCCGCCGCGATCCTGTTCGGTTTCCGTACTCTCTCGGCCGCCGCTGTCCCGGTCGCCTGGCTGGGACCGCTGCTGGCGCTGGTTGGCACGGCCGCCGCAACTGTCGCGATCTCGCCGCAACTGGCGGTGCTCGAGGGGGCGGGACAGCGCGAAGACATCTACCGCTTCCGGCTGCTGCAGATCATCACCGGCAGCCTCGTCGTCTGGTTCTGCCTGGCGATCGGCTGGGGCATCTGGTCGCTGGTCGCTTCGGCTATTACCCAGTTCGCCTTCGCGCTCTATCTGACCCGCGTTCGGCATGCCGAGCTGTTGAGCCAACTGCAGCTGGCGTCACCGGAATCCAATACCGTCTCCTGGACCAATGAGATCGTGCCAGCCCAGTGGCGGATGGCGGCGATCAGCCTGAGCCAGCACTTCGCCACACAGTTCTTGGTGCTGGCCGTACTCACCTATCGATCCGCCGAAGAGGCCGGCCGACTCGGCTTGACCCTGTCGATCACCTCAGCCATTCAGGTCATCGCGCAGACTTGGCTGCAAGCAAATCTGCCGTTGATTTCAACGAAGCACGGCACCGGACAAACCGCTGCCGCCGCTGCGCTATGGCGGCAGCTTGCCATCACCTCGACGCTCGTGCTCACTCTGGGACTGTTCATTCTCTGCGGAGCGCTTCAGGTGCTGGCCTATAGCCATCCGACCATCGCAGCGCGCTTTGTGGCCCCCTATCAAGTCGCCATCCTGGCCGTCGGCTGTTTGGCCAACCATCAGCTTTCGATCCAAGGCATGTATTTCCTTGCCAAGTGGCGCAGGCCACTGACACGGGGTGCGGTCGGCGGCTTTGTGACGACCGCGGCGCTCGTGTGGACCGGCGGGCTGCTGGCCGGAATCGACGGCGTGATCAGTGGCTACACGCTCGGCCTCGCGGCTGTGACTCTGCCGCTGCACACCTTGGATTACTTGGCTCACCGCCGCCGCACAGGATCGCCTGACAACTCACAGCTGTCCTCACACGCCTCATAAACCGATCGTGCTGCAGGAGGACGGCGGCCGACTAGACACAGCCCATCCTTGAATCGACGAAACAGGAGGCAACGAAGTGGTCAGAACTGGCGGCGAAGCTTGCACAGCAGCGAGCGTCGCAGTCGCACCAGCGCTCGCCCTAGCCGGTAGGCCGAACAGCCCGGCAGCTCCCGCACGCGTGCGACTCGCCCCGGGGCAAAGCCCGACGAACGGTTGCCAGCGAACAGCACGCAGTCGACCACGGCGACCAGCAGGAACGCCCACAGCAACAGCGAGCCTCGGTGGCGAGGCAAGGCTGCCGCCAACAGTTCCAGCGCTGATCGCGGGTTCCCCGACCGCAAGGCGATATTGATCCAGTACACGCGGCGGCCCCAGTCGTGCCGCGTTCCATCGACCTGCTCCATCGGACTGACGAGTGCCGGCAGCCCTCGCCGTCGCCGCGCTTCATTGAGGACCTGAGTTCCTTGGTGCCGCTGCTCGGCGCTCAAGGTTGAATTGGCTGACGTGGCATGCACCCGATAATACAAGTGCAAGGCATCAACATTCTCTAGTCGCCCGTGCTCGGATAGCCGCAACCAAAGGTCAAAATCCTCGGCGACCGGAAACTGCGTGCGGTAGCCACCGGCGGCCAGCACACGCGACTTGCGCACCACCACGGTGGACTGAAAAAAAGCATTCGGCTGCCCCGACAGATGCCGCGCCTCGATGTCGTCCGCACGCAGAGGATGAACGATCGGGCCGATGGGCTTGCCGGAAGCGGTGAGCGCATACCCTTGTCCGCTCACAGCCGCCAACTCGTGATCGGCAAGCAACGGCACCATCTGCTCACGCACCCAAGCCGGCGAGGCCATGTCGTCGCCGTCGAGCCAGGCGATGTATTCCGTACCGGCCAGTTCCAACAGCCGGTTACGAGCCTTGGCCCGCCCGCCATTGGGCTGGCTAACAACCTGCAATTCCGGCAGTTCCGTCTGCAGTTGCTTTAGTGTGGCCAACGTCCCATCGGTGGAACCATCATCCAGGACGAGAATGCCCAACTCGCCGGCATAATCCTGCAGTGCCGCACTGCGTACCGCCGCTTCGATATAAGACTCGACGTTATAGGCCGGGATCACAACGGTAACGGCAGGAAACTCGATTGCTGAAGCCACAGCGATGCGTCATCCCCTAGGGCAACTCAGCTAAGTCGGGACGTCGGCTTTGCAGTGCCGCTAGCCCCGCTTCATCGGATGTGTGAACCCACAGACTGGCTAAGGTCGCGCCGCGATCCTCGATGCAAAAACCGCGATAGCCGAGTCCCCTGAGCAACGGTTCACAGGCCAAGGCCTCGCGAATGCCATGCAGCTCAATGAACAGCCGGGGACGCTTGCGGGCGAGCATTTGCTGACCGCCGCGCAGGATAATGCTTTCCGCTCCTTCAGCATCGATCTTTATAAAGTCGGGTTCGAAGCCAAGTTCATCGAGCGAGATCGTTCGCACAGTCGTCTGTTCGAATCCATCGTAGTGAACGCGGGCTTCAGGAGTCGCGATCCCGCGCCCCAGCAGGTAGCCCATCGAGTCATCGCCACCAGCAGCCGACGCATAGCGAAACGTCTGCTCGCCACGGATTTCCGCCACCGCCAACGGATGAACGGTGGCATTGGTGAGTTCAGAGCGGTGCAGCGATGCTTCGATGCTCGACGCCAATCGAGACACCGGCTCATAGGTATGCACCACGCCGTCAGCAGCTAATTTGGCCAGCGTCACGGTATAGAAACCGTAATGCCCACCGATATCGACGCACGTCGCATCCGGAGCGATCAGGCCGCTCACGCAGGCCACGCAGTTCGCTTCGTACTCTCCCGAGATGATTGCTGCCGACAAGGCGGTCGGGTGAGGCAACTGCAGCCAGCAGCCCTGAGCGGGCCCTGCGGTCAGTTGGCAGAACTGCAGCTGTGGCGGAGGGTACGGCGGTAGGAGCAGCCGCCGCGCAGTCCGGACAAGCGGGCGGAGGATGCCGACGGTCAATCGCCGGGAACGCTCGATCAGAGTGGGCATACAGCACTACGGTTAGGGCCCGTCTGCACTACGGTTAGGGCCCGTCTGCCCGGCAGCAGGCAGCTTTTGACGTGCGGGGCGAGCCAGCGAACGATCAGCCTGACGAACTCCCCGCTCACGAGCCCGATCACGAGCATTCGCCGCTCCGAGGATACTTGCCCCAGTGAGCCTCGGCAAGCAACCGGCGAGACACCACCAGAAACAGGCGCGAACCGCTGCGGAAGCAAGCATTTGTCATCAACGTGCGGCCCTGCGGCCAGCCCGGCAAAGTTGCTAGTCCCTCCGTAAAGCCCACGGTATACTGGGAAGGTCTATTGTCTGGGGCACCTCTCGGTCGCCCATCTCTTGCCGAGCGTGGGCGGCAGGCGCTGCCACGATTTTATTGCGTACCGAGCCGATTGATGCACTTGTCTGAACTCTCACTTGCTCTACGACCGCTGCTGGTTGGTGTGCTGTTGGTCGCCAGCACCCTGGCGCCGCGAGCGCACGCCTACACGCCCGAGGATCCTGAAGTCCTGGCGATGGTCGATCGCGCGGTCAAATACCTCGAAGGGCTTTCGGAACAGCAGCTCAACGAGCGGACCTACGGCGTGCCCGAAGGCCAGCCGATGCTGATCGCCTACGCGCATTTCAAAGCGATGCACGACCCTGATGCACCCTTGGTCAAATTGGGTATCCAGAAGGCGCTGCAGTACGTCGAAACGGTTCGCAAAAACAATGGTGCGCTGGTCTCCAGCCATAGCAAAGCGATCTACGAATCGAGCGTCGCAATCATGTTGCTCGCCGAGGTGGATTCGCGAAAATACCGCCCCGAGCTGAGTCTGCTGGCAAGCGCATTGCTCGCTCGTCAAATGGCACACGGCGGCTTCGGCTATTTCGGCATGGAAGACGGTGACACCTCCCAAGTGCAGTACGCGGCGCTGGCGATGTGGACGCTCGATCGCGCAGGCATCGAATTCAATTTCGACCAGGTCTCCCGCATGAACGGCTGGATCATGCGAGTGCAGGATCCGACCGGCTACTGGACGTACACCCCCAAAGACCCCGGACCAGGCCGCGGGCTCGTCAATCAAACGAAAAGTCACCTTTCGGTCACCACCTGCCTAGCAGCCGGCAGTGCCGTTCTTATCGCGGCGGATGTTCTGCGACAGTGGGGCGTTACCGACGGGCTCGCCACCAAGATCGAAGGCCTACCCGCAGCGGTGAAGGTCTCACTCGTCGATCCGACTCAGGAACAGCAACTGGAGATCAGCCGCAAAAAGGCGATCAAGGTGCCCGCGGAGGCGATCCTCGCTGCTCTCAACCGGATGGACAACTACCGGACTCAGAACCCTTTCAAGCGAACGGGGGCTCCAGACTGGTACTACTACATGATCTATACCTTGGAACGCTACGAAAGCTTCCTGGAGATCGCTCGACCTTCACGCACCCCGAGCAACGCTTGGTATGACGAAG
>CALELC010000570.1 GCA_937904535.1 uncultured Planctomycetaceae bacterium | reverse complement strand
TCGCTCGAGTTCTCCCAGGATCCGTCGCACGGTCACACGCTCCCGGGTCTGATTTACTGTCGGCCGGTCGGATCGCGGTGGCACCTCACGGTCGCCGACCCTGATGCCGAGACAACTGCCGCCATCGAGCGGCTCGGCGCGACTTCAGTGGAACGCCTGGAAGTCAGCTTTGAAGACGCGGTGTTGGCGTATTTGTCGCGCTCGCGAGTCGGCCATTCGTTTTATCGAGGAGAGGCGTCATGAGAACCTTGATCTGGAAAGAACTCCGCGAGCACGTCCGCTGGTTACCGCTCGGCCTGATCGTGATCGCCGCGGTCTGCTACCTCGCTGCGCCAGGGCGCAACAGCCAGCAGCCGCTGCTGGCGATGGCGTTTGTAACGCAGCTGGCCATCGTCACGCCGCTGCTGGCATTCGCACTGGGTATCGTGCAAGCCTATCGCGATTTGCAACCGGCCGGCAGCGCCTACCTCAATCACCGTAGTGTCACCGCTAGCCAAATCTTCATGGCGAAACTGATGGCTGGCTTTGCGCTCTATGCGACCGCAGTCGTCGTTCCTTTGCTACTCTTGGCGGCATGGGTTGCACTTCAAGGGATGCATTGGCATCCGATACGGCCTGCACAAGTGATTCCCGGCCTGGTGTTTGCTTTAGCTTCTTTTGCACTGCACCCGGCAGCGATGTTGATGCTCGCCCGCGATGCGTCGTGGTGGGGCACTCGTATTTTTCCGATCATCCCAGCCGCAGCGGCATTGGTACCGCTGTGCATTTTCCTCACCACCGGTGGAATGGCGGGGGCTGGATTGGGGTTGATGGTTGCAGCGTTCTTGATTGCCTGGCTCCCCTTCGTCGCGCGGCAAGGCTGGAGCACGTTTGCACCGGATCCGCCGGCATCTCTAAACATTCAATCGATACATCGGCGTTGGTTGCTATCTTCCAACTTGATAGCCGCAGCGCTATGTACGGTCGTCGCTGCCGTATTCACGACTCTGACAACGGTTGAAGGCTGGTCGCGGCGACTGGATTATAGGACGCCGCCATACAATGGACTCGCTGTTGAACCGGCAACCGGGTCGGTTTGGCTGATGACACTCCACCGGCAATACGATCCTCAGTCGGGCCTCTCGACAGTCGAGGAGATTGGCGGAGATAACATTGAGAATGGAAAAACAGTCAATCCATTAAGAAGTGAGAACCTGCCGACTATCACTCAGCCGTTCGTGTATCTATATACAACGCGCGACATCTATCCATTCGGCGACGGATTCTTTAGTCGTTTCGCTTCACTGTCGGACAAGCCAGCTCAATTCGCATACGACAGTCGTGGATATTTGCTTCGGTATGCCTACGTTCCACAGATTCGCTGGCAAGCAATCATTGCTGCTGATGGCGTCTTTCCATCCGGCAGATTGCAAGGCAGGCCGTTTACTTCCAACCCACTGAACTCGATCCATAGTGCATTTTCAAGATTCTACGAATCAGGTTACGCGCCATCGCTTGCTGACGCCAACGGGGTGTACCTGTTAGGCCCGTCCGGCACTCAGATCAGAAAGCTGATCGATCGAAGAATCGATGCGATTGCGTCGATCGATGGTGATGCGGGACATGCGCCTCGACTTGTGATCCGCTCGAACAACCAACTTCTTGAATATCAGTTACTTGATGTTTCAGGCTCGGACGAATGGTTTGAGCAGGCCGATCCAGAGGAGCCCATTTCGCGCACGCGATCAAGATCGCTTTACGACCTTGAAATTAGCGCAAAGCTCATCAACACCATTGAAATGCCGGCGGAACTGCGGTCGATTGACCAAGTCAGAATTGCAAGGTCCCACGATGGCTGGTACTTGGCGACAACTTGGTCAGACACAACCCTCTTCCACCTCACATCACAAGGTCATACAGAAGCAATTTCTTTCCAGCTTAAGCCTGGCACGTCGAGCCCGCCGAATATCGACCAGGTTAGAGTCGAACCATTGATTGCTGGTGCCCTTCCAGGCACTGTGTACGTTGCCGGTGCCGCGATTGTTGCCTGGGAATCGTTCAATCGGTCGGTAACTAAGCCGCTGGCACACGTTCTTGCCGAAAATCCACGGCTGTTCACGACGGGCTTGGTTTCTTTTCTGCTGGTCACGCTGTTTTCGCTCTGGCTGACGCGGCGCGTGGCGCAGCGGCGCGGGCTATCGCGGGGACAGATGCGACTTTGGTCGTGGTCAGTGTTGCTACTAGGCTTGGCTGCGCCGCTATCGGTGGTCGCGATCTATCGCCGCGTGGTGCGCGATCCGTGCCCACAGTGCCAACAACTGCGGCGAGTCGATGAAGATCGTTGCGAGCACTGCGGGGCGCAGTGGGAGCCACCGCAAGCCGAGGGGATCGAAATCATCGATACTCATCGATTGCCACTCCAGGCCGAGGGAGTTCCGGCTTGAGAATAGTGATGGTATCGCAGCCGGCTATCAAGAATCATGTTCTTGAGAACCGGACGCTAATTCGTGCCGGCTGATAAAATCTTGAAGATTCATGCTGCCCCTTTCCTATACCTTCTACACTGAGAATTCTATAAGCGGAGCTATGACCGCACGGTTCGCGCGGTTGCGCTAACATCAGGGGCTCGGCCTATCGCTACGACAGCTCAGCGGTTGCGGGTGCCCGCAGGCTGGCGCGAGCCATGTCCAGCGGCACGTCGTGACGACGACGGTTGAGGAAGTACGAGACGTCGGTGTAGCCGCTGGCAGCGAGTAAATCGATCGCCGTTTCCCAGCCGTCGGCAACCCGCCCCGGCTCATGCGCGTCGGAGCCAATTACCACCGGAATCCCGCGAGCGTTCATCTCGACGAGCATTTGCGGGAATGGGTTCATCTCAGCGATCAACTTGTTGACGCCCGAGGTGTTCAATTCCATCGCGATGCCTGTCGCTGCGATTCGGTCGAGCGCTCCGCAGATCGCATCCATGATTCGCGGCGGATCCCAGTCGGCTGAGGTCACATTCTTGACCAGGTCAGGGTGGGCCAGCGAATCGAACAACCCGGTCTCCGCCGCGTCGGCCAGCAAATTGAAATAGGTTCGCTGCACCTCGGTGGCATCGTCGTGCCAGTACCGCCGACGAAACTCGGTCAATTGTGGGTGGACCGATCCGAGCACGTAATGAAACTCGGCCGACTGCAGTTGCTGCTCCAGCCACGTTTCGTAGCCTTCAAAGTAGTCGGCTTCGAGCCCCAGGCGGACGTCGACCCGGCCCGCCCACTGCGCGCGCGCTGCGGCCACCATCTCAACGTATTGGTCGAACTCGTCAACCGCCATCCGCACGCCAGCTGAAAAACTATCGGGCATCGGGTTATGGCAGGTAACCGTGAGCCCCTTCAGTCCACGCGCTGCGGCGGCAGCAGCGTACTCCTCAGGCAACCCGATAGCATGCTTGCACAGCGGTGTGTGCGAATGCGTTTCGTACAGCAACGGTTGCTGCACTCCCTCAACTGACTGTGCTTGAGCTGACATGCGGCGGCAATCCCCGGGCAGACATCGTATTCGGAAGACGAGGCCGACGGCGAAAAACGGCTGGTAACCGTTCAACTGGCCCCTACACGCTCAATTGTAGGCGCGAAGCCAATTTCGCGAACCGGCAGTTTTCCAGCGGGGTGGCGTCGAACACGCCCTTCGGCCCCTCCGATTGCGTTACCGCTGCAGGCACCAGGTGCCGTCACCACCAAGTTTCAGTTCACGCTGAGTCAGCGAGTGAAACTCATCGACTGCCTGTTTGACGCCCCAAAGTCCTTCCGCATCGCGACCGGTGCCGTAGTCGTGCCCGATGAGCAACCCTCCCGGACGAAGCTTTTGCCACCAAGCGTCGATATCGGCGCAAACTGATTCGTACAAGTGATTGCCGTCGATGAACACGAAGTCCAGACTTGCATCTTGGAATCGAGACGCGGCCTGAGGCGACGGCTCGCGCAGAACGAACCTGCGACGGGCAGCGAACTCGGTCCAAAACAGTGCCGTTTGCATCGCTTGCTCCAGCCGCTCTGCGGATTGGTCGCCAATCGTCGAGCGGCCAACATAGGGTCGCCACGGGTCGACCATCCAAAGGTTCAGCTCCGGTAGCTCGCGCAGCAGCGCCTCCGATGTGTGTCCTTGGAACACACCCACCTCAACGCCTGTCAGCCGCCCGCCGAGCGGGCGAATCCAACGCAACAGCTCTCGCTGCCGCAGCACCAGCGGCCGCTCCAGCCGCATCACCTGCAGCTCCTCGTTGAACCACTGGAAGATCTGCGAGAAGTAATCGATCTGGACGTGGGGATACCACTGCGGCAGCGTCGCCATCACGATCGCCTGGTCGGAACCGGGAAAGCCGTGCACCGGTTCCACTTCGGCTAAGGCGCGAAAGTACTCTCGGCAGAACTCGGTCTTGCCAATGAACAGGCCCGAGTTGATCCAGTGCCGTCCCCTCGCCAATGCGGCCAGTGGGAGCGATTGCTGATACTGGACGAACTGCGGGAGTTCCGGCCAACAACGCGAGCCCGTTCCGTTGAACAGCAACTCGCAGTTGAAGTGTCCGCGGAATCGGTCGACCGCCACCTGCGGTGAATCAAGAAAGACGCAGTCGCTTGAATCAGCCCCGATCACGAACGGCGTGCGGACTGACTCAAGCGCTTCCGCGGTCAGCCGCAACTTGTCTCGGTTGCACCACTGCTGCGCGCTCTGGGCGAGCACGACGACGTCAACGCCCATGCGTCCCAGACTTGCTTCCAGCGCCCCACACGGTTTGTCAAACGGCTGCGAACGCTGCCCGTTGTTCCAGGTGATCACTGTCACATCCGGGGCCTGGCACTCGCGGGCCGGTTGCTCCATCACCGCCGCGTGAAACAGTTGCCACCGTTCACCCAGGGGCCCTGGGCAGTGAGCGGCGATCGGCTGGGTTCCAAAGAGCTGATTTGTGATGCGGATTGTCAATTCGCACCCGTCTGCCGCGCGGCCAGTCGCGCCGTGTGCACCTGCTGCAGCACACGACCATACTGCTCACTCATCTGCCGCGCGTGAAAGCGCTGCTCAGCAACCGCTTTCCCTTCGGCCGCGAGGCCGTTTGCCCAATGCGAGTGCGCCTCGAGCAGCTTCGCCGTATCGGCGATGTGCTGAGGTTCGGGCTGCACCACAAGCCCATTGACGCGATCCTTGATCACCTCGCCAACGCAGCCAACATCGGTTGCCATCACCGGGCGGCCGCAATGCATCGCTTCGGCGATCACCAGGCCAAACCCCTCGTGGTCGGATACGAGAGCGAACGCATCCATCGCTCCGTAGTAGTCGCCCAGAAAGTGGTGGGCTCGCCGCAGCGCAAATCGTCCGGGGATGAGGTCATTTGCCAACGCCAGCAGTTCCGCCTGCCGCGGACCACCGCCTACCAGCAGCAATTTAAAGTTGGACGGCAACAGATGGACCGCCTGAATCAGCAGGTGCATCTGCTTTTCACCGGTCATTCGTCCGACGGTGCCAATCACAAAGTCATCAGCTCTCAGCCCCAGCTCGGCTCGCAACTGTGCGGGCGGCCGGCTGCACGCCAGCCGCGACGTATCAACTCCATTGAGGATCACTGTCGAGGGAAAACCGACACATTGTCGTTGTTGCACCCGTGAACTCACTGCGATCACATGATGCACCACTTGGGAGCTACCCTCGAGCCCTTTGCGAGTCCACCAACAATCGCCATGGGCGATGTAGACGACGGTCGGACCGTCGGGATCCAAGTAGTGATTAAATTGCTCGCCCCAGGCAAGCACGATATCCATGTCGCGGACGGCAGCCCGCAAGTTGTTCTTGGTGCAAACCCTCACCGACACGTCGGGACCAAGGATACGAGCCGTGTTAGGGTCGAGTCGTTCCGGATCGGTGACCAAGCATTGCCGAATCACCGCGACCGACGGATCGAGAAACTTTGCCAGCGCACTGAGATGCTGTTCCACGCCGCCGATGGCAAAGCTAGGACCGACCGAGGCGATTTGCAGCGGACGTTGATCAAGCTTGGCAGCGCCGGCAGCGCTCGGTGACGCCGTCGGACTCGCAACTCGAGCGACGACGTCTGCCGACGCGCGATCGGGGAAATACGATGCGCGGAGCGAACTGAAATAAGAATCGTCAAACGCCTGGCGGGCCTCGGCCTGACGAAGCGCTGCTACCGATCGCTGCGCACCGAAATACTCTTCATTCATCTTCAAACTCTGGGCCGCGGCCCGACGGGATAAGTACTTACAGAGAAGGCATTGGGACAAACGCGCCGATGTGCTCGGGCCAGGGCTCACCGACACCGGCAGAGGCCAGCGGCGAATCGGTTGTGGGCGTCAAATAACCAGGGGCTTCCGCATCGTCGCGCTGCACGAGGCTCACCTGCCCAACCACCGTCGCTAGCCTGCCCCCGCGGCCGGCACTGGCCCATGTGACCGCGCTGCGCTCCCACCAATTGGAGTCCACTCGCCAGTAATCGAGCAGATGTTGGAATTGGTCATCACCGCCTTGCGCACGCTCGCCACCCAAGATCAAGTTATTGACAATCTCACCGCCACCGGAGTCCGCCGAAGTCTTGCCAAAGCGAAACGAGTCCATCAAGCCGATCCAAAACCTGACGCCCGAAAACGTGTTGTTCACTAAGTCGATAGGATAATTGCCCGCCGCATCGGGGAGGCTGAGATTGATCGCATTGATGCCGTCTACAAACAAGCAATTGGCCAACCTCAGCTGGCGGCAAGAACTCGTGACATACAAATGCGTGGCTCGGGCGCGGAACCGGCACTCGGTAATTTCGACGTACGACCCCGGCGCAGGCGCATTGCTGATCGAAACGCAGAAGCTGGTCTGTCCGTCGCAGTGGAATCGGCAATCTTGCACGCGCACCCGCTTTTCCCAGTCGCCCGTGGCAGCGTTCACCCACAGCAGCGAAAGTTGCGGCAGCGACACGGCATGCTCAAACGTACACTTCTCTATGAGAAGATTTTCCACGTGATCGACTACGGCCACCCCATGAGATTTGGTTTGCTGAATGCGGAAGTCAAAACCGCTGATCGTGACGTCGCGCACGTTGGCAAGTCTTAACGGCGGCGTGTGTTTGTCTTCCGGGCAACTCCAGGTCACCGACGATTCCGCAACCAGCCGCAGTCCGTCGTAGGCATGCCCGTCAATGTTCACGCTTTCGAAATATGGCCCCGGCCCAGTCACGGTGATCACACAGGGCTGAGCCGCTCGCTGCAGCGCTTCGGTAATCGTTTTGCAGTCGCTCTGGTCATCGAGCCCAACGCGAATCGCGTGCAGCTTCGCCAGCTGTTTTGGCGGCACAATCGCTTCAGGTTCGCTGCGCTCAGGAGCGTTCGCCGAGAGAACCGCTGCCTGGTCAGCCATCCGCCGCGAGAAGAACTGGCTGGCCGCGAGCGTCGTGAATACCAGCATCGCTGCGAGTCCTCCCTGCAGCAGCCGACGCTGGGTGAAGACACTTGCACGCGGCGGCGGCAGTTCCGCCAACGGTGCAGGGATGGTGGCGTGCGTGTCCTTCAGAACCGACTCGATTTGATCGCTGGATGCTTGGTTCAGCAGCACCATCAATCGCTCGAGTTCATTCGCGACTTCCGCTGCGGACTGCAGGCGATCCTCGGGATCCTTCTCCAGCAACCGCAGCGCGAGCTCGGCAAGCAAAGGCGGAGCCCCCGGATGGAGGGAGGTCAGCTTCGGCGGCTGGTCAAACAACACGCGTTGCCAGGTATCGGACGTCACTCGTCCCTGAAAGGGCGATTGCCGCGTAAACATGAAATAGATCAAGCAGCCAAAGCCGAACAGGTCTGAGCGAGCGTCCAGATGCACGCCTTGCACCTGTTCGGGTGACATATAGGCTGGAGTGCCGACCGCGTGGTCCTGTGACGTCAGATCGAGATTGTCGATCACGGCGCGGGCGAGACCAAAATCGGTCAGCCGCACACGGTGGGTGCCATTGTCGAGCATCACGTTGCCCGGTTTGACATCGCGGTGAATCACGCCTTGCGCGTGGGCGGCTGCCAGGCCGAGTGCAATTTGATGACACACGCGGATCGCTTCGATGCCGTCGAGCGGACCATGGTCGGCCACGTAAGCTTTGAGGGTCTTCCCGCTGACCCGCTCCATGACCATGTACGGAAAATCCTCATGCTGTTCGACCGCATGCACGGTCAGCACATTCGGATGATTGATCGAGGCAGCCGCCCGCGCTTCTCGCAAGAACCGCCGCCGCGCGGTGCGGCTGAGCGCCAACTGCGGCCCTAAAATCTTGATGGCGACGCTGCGGCGCAGATCAGGATCCCAGGCCTGGAACACGACGCCCATGCCACCGTTGCCCAGCACCGACTGGATCTCGTACTTGCCGAGCTTCTCCCCTGGCACCGGAAAGAAAAATTTTCCGGTAACGTCCGTTTGATCGAATCGATCCGATGTTACCGATACTCCCGACTCGGTGGGACTGCTGTTGCTCGCCCCTCCCTCTCCCGCAGACGATCCGCGTACGGGTGAGTCTGTGGACGAAAACGATTCCGATTTTCCCTCGGGAGCAGTCATGTGTACGTGCTTTCGATACGCCTTTCTGTGAACCGACGAAACCGCCTCACGGGAGCATCAGCATCGGACCGTTGGCCCCCCTCCCAATATAGCCTAGATCGAGCTGCGGAGGGGAGGTTCTCGTGCAGTCAATGCCGCTCGCAATGCGTAGCCTGCTAGCTAGACTGACGCGATGCCACCGATCACCCCACCGCTTGTCCCGCTTCCTTCGCTCCCGGCTTGGTTCATCTGGCAGGCAGGTGTGCATGCCGTGCTGGGCGACGTCGCGGTGTGCCGCCGAGTCCAGCTCGCCGACGATGAGCTCGTCATCGATGAGCTGCGCATTCCACGCAGCAGCTTCGATCGCATTCTGGTCGTCGGCGGCGGCAAGGCCACGGCGGCGATGGCCGCGGGGGTTGTGACTCAACTGAACTCTCAGGTCCCCATCGAAGGCTGGATCAACGTGCCTGAAGGAACCGCGGAGGCTCTGCCAGTCTGCGGGATTCATGTCTGTCAGGCCCGGCCGACAGGTGTCAATGAACCGACCGAGTTGGCGGTGCAAGGAACACGGGCGATTCTCGAGCAGGTAACGGCGGCATCGCCGCGTGACCTTTGTCTCGTACTCCTCTCCGGCGGCGGCTCGGCGTTGCTGGTGGCACCCGCTGATGGAGTTTCACTGGCCGACAAACTGGCTGTCACGCGACACCTAGCCGCTAACGGAGCAGCGATCACCGAGCTGAATACCGTTCGCAAACATCTTAGCCGCATCAAAGGTGATCGCTTGCGGCAGGCATGCCGCGCAGGCCGCCTCGTGACACTGGTGTTGTCGGATGTCATCGGCGATCCGCTCGATATGATCGCTTCCGGACCGACAACGCCTGACACCACGGCTCCGGCCGACGCGCTGGCAATACTGGGCAAGTACGAT
>CALELC010000569.1 GCA_937904535.1 uncultured Planctomycetaceae bacterium | reverse complement strand
GGCATACGAGATCGGTCTCGGCATTCCTGCTGAACCGCTCTTCCGATCTCATCGATCATGCGGACGATTCGCATCCCGGTCCACATGATCGATGTGCTCAGCAAGCTGCGCCAGGCCCAGAAGAAGTTGACTCAGCAACTCCGCCGCGAACCGACCTGTGAAGAACTCTCCGAGTTCACCGAGATCGCTGTCGAAGAAGTCCGCCGCGTCATGGATATCGGGCGTCATCCGGTTAGCCTCGACCGTCCGGTCGGCGAAGGCGAAGACAGCAGCTTTGGCGAGTTCATCGAGTCCAACGATAGCGACAATCCGGTCCGCTGCGCGGGCAACGGCATGCTCCGCAGCAAGATCGATGAGCTGTTGCAAACGCTCACCTTCCGCGAGCGCGAGATCATTCGTTTGCGTTACGGCTTGGTTGACGGCTACAGCTACACGCTCGAAGAAGTTGGTCGGATTTTCAAAGTCACCCGCGAACGCGTTCGTCAGATCGAAGCCAAGGCGGTCGCCAAACTGCAAAGCCCCAGCCGCGTGCAGCGACTGGATGGGTTCCTTAAGGAAGCCGCGTAACTCGTCTGCATCACCACCAGCGCCGCTGCGTTGGCCTGATTTTCGCCACAGCCGCCTTTCGACCTCGAGTTGAAATGCGGCTGTCGGCGTTTCTCGGGCTTGACTTGAGTCATTCTGGAAAACTATCCCCAAGTTCTGACACCGTACGATTTCCCAGGGACGCTCAGTGTGATTCGGACCGGAACCAACCGCCAAACGACGCGCCGCAGGTTCGGCCGATCCAACTGCCGGTGGTGGATCTCGCTGGCGACGATCTTTTATCTGCTGATCGCGGTCGACGCCCATCGCAGTGCCGCCCAGTTGTCTGGCGATGCGCCGCTGACAAACCTCGTGCCCGTGCCCCAGTACACTCCGGCACCGCCACCGAGCGGATATCAGTCGCCGCTGTACGATACCTATTCATCAACTCCCGGAGCCGGGACCTACGCGCCGGCGGTGCCGGGGATGGCGCCACAGCCACCGACTGCGGCGTTTCCCAACTGGTTGCCGGGCGGCTCGACGCAGCAACCGGCCGGATTGGGTGGGTTATTTTCGGGCTCGCCAATGGCGTCGCCGACGCCAACCTTTGGTCCCGGAAATCCCGGCTTTACCGGCATGCCCGGCGGCCAACCCGGCTACAACAATCCTTACTATGCGGCTCAGCCCTACGGAAATCCTGTGCTGCCGCCCAGCGGTTATCCGCCGGAAGCCTATCCGTCGGCGGCGCCCAACACGCTGTTTCCGGGCGGCATTTATGGCGGTGGGCTCTTCAACGGTGGTCAGATCAATGGGCTGAGCGCATTTCGGATTATGCAGGGACCACGGATTCGGCACGGCTGGATTCGCGGCGGCGACGGTGACAAATCGGTGCAGATGAATGAGACCGATGCATCGGTCGCCTTTGCCTTTCCCAACTTTTTGTATTCCGGCCAGCCCGCCTATATCGCCCCGAGCTTCGGGCTCAATTTGCTCGACGGGCCGCACAGCAGCAGCGGCGCTGACCTGCCCGGCCAGGTCTACAGCGCCTACCTCGATTCGGGCTGGCAGAGCGATCCGAACCAGATGCTCAGCGTCGATTTGGGACTGCGCGTGGGTGTGTTCAGCGACTTCGACTCGCACGGCAGCGACAGCATTCGCCTGATGGGCCGCGGGTTGGCGCACTTCCGTCTGTCACCATTTTCGACGTTCAAAGGCGGGATTTACTATCTCGACCGCGAACGCGCCGACTGGTTGCCGGCGGTGGGCATTCTGTACCAGCCGACCCCGACCAAGCGTTATGACATTTTCTTCCCTGAGCCGAAACTCTCGCACTACCTCACCACGTTGGGGACACAGGACGTTTGGGGCTACGTCGGCGGCGAGTACGGTGGTGGGGCCTGGACCGTGCGCCGTGAAAGCGGGCAAGACGACTACGTCGACATCAGCGATTTTCGGCTGTTGCTCGGCCTGGAATGGGGCCGCAACGACCTGATCCGCCAAGGGCGTCGAACCGGGTTTTTTGAAGTTGGCTACGTGTTCGACCGCGAACTGTATTACAAACGCAATCCGCAGGACAACATTTCGCCGAACGACACGATCATGATTCGCGTCGGTCTGGGGTACTGAGGCAGACCTGCATTTGCCTAATCCTCGCGACGCTCCCGCAGGGTGACGTTCCCGCTCAGATGGCTTTTCGCTGGGGGGACGCGCCGTCATAATGAAGGCAGCTTGGAAGCGGCTTTGCAGGCCGCTTTTGCTGACTGCTCGCGGTGTGAGTGGCCGATCGGATCGAGCTGCTTCGCTCCAAGGTGCGGCGAGACCGTGAGCGCAGTCCCCACCTCCAAATGGCATCCCCACCTGATGATGACCTCAATGCTTCGGCTTCCTCTGGCCGTGTGCTGTGCTCTGCTGCTTCTCTCGCGGTCGACGGCTCAAGATTCAACCAGTCCGCTGGACGAGGAAGGGCGCGTGGTGCAGTTCTCACGCGATATCGCCCCGCTGCTGACCGCGCGGTGTCTGGAGTGTCACAATGAAAAGAACGCCAAGAATGACTTTCGAGTCGATTCGGCGGAATCGATCTCGTACTACGTCGAAGCCGGAGACGGCGGTAGCAGCTCGCTGATGGTCGACTATTTGCTTAGCGAGGACCCCGATATGCTGATGCCGCCGACCACGCACGGCGGTCCGCTGTCGGCAGCTGAATTGGCGCTCATCCGGTTGTGGATCGACGAAGGAGCTCATTGGCCCGAGGGGGCGGTTGTCGGTGAGCCGACAGAACCATCGGAGGCGACGATGCTGGAGACGCCGGCGCCGGCCGCGGCGCGATCGCTGATGGCCCGGCTGTGGGTTTTCCAGGGGTACTTTCACCCTGCGGTGGTCCACTTCCCGATCGCTTTGCTGTTGGTCGGTGGACTATTCGTGGTGATTAGCTGGAGGCACCCGGCCGTTGGCAACCAGGTTGCGATCGTCTGTTTGGCACTCGGCACGGCGTCCGCGTTGGTGGCATCGGCGATGGGCTGGGCATTTGCATCCCAGCGTGGTTACGGCAGTTGGAGCCGCGTCGATGTCGAGTCCGAGATTTTCTGGCACCGCTGGTCCGCTCTGTTTGTGACCTTGTTGGCTGTGCTCCTCTCGGCGATTGCGATTGCGGCCTATAAGAAGAGCCATTCGCGGTTGCATGCGATCTGGAAAGTCGGTCTGCTGGGATTGGCCGCGATGATCGGTTTGGTCGGTCATCAAGGTGGCGAATTGACCTATGGCAAATCACATTATCAGCAGGCATTTGAAGTGCTGTGGGGTGCCCCGCCGGTGCCCGTCGGTGTCGATCCTTCACCGAACGTCGAGCCGCCCGATGGAGTTGGCCAACCTGGCGGCGAATGATCCAGCTCTGCCTGCTTTCGCTTAACCGCCTTTGGGACCTTCCCGATGAATCAAGCCGTCGTCGATCCTGAGCAGCTCCGTCAATTTGCCAGTCACTTAAAGCTGTTTGCTGAGGAATTGCGGAGCCGCAGCACCACGCTGGCGGCGCAGATGAATCAGCTGCAACAGACTTGGCGCGACGAGCAGCAGCGGAAGTTCAGCGAAGAGTTCATGGACCAACTCCGTGGTCTCTCGCGGATCGTGCAGGCGACCGAGCAGCACGTCCCTTACTTGCTGCAGAAGGCCGATCAAATCGATGCCTACCTCGGCCGCTAACCTCGTCATAATTGCTGGCCGTGATGCTACTCTTGCCAGCCGCCCCGCCAATGTCGCCGACCGCTCCGCCGGTCGGAATCGCGAGGCACTCAATCACGGCCCGATCAACGATTCATCGCAACCAATCACCGATCAGC
>CALELC010000568.1 GCA_937904535.1 uncultured Planctomycetaceae bacterium | reverse complement strand
CCGCCGTGAAAGCCGCCCCCGACGATCCGCTGCAGGTCGGCGCTTCGATGCCCGGCATGGTGATCAATGTTGCCGTCAAGGAAGGCGACAAGATCAAGGCGGGGCAGAAGCTGATGGTGTTGGAGGCGATGAAGATGGAAACCACCATCAACGCACCGCTGAGCGGGGTGGTTCGCCGAATCACGGCCAAAGCGGGCACCCAAGTCGCCGCCGGCGACCTGCTGGTCACGCTGGAAGCCTCTTGAGCAAGCGGTCCTAGCTGAAATGCGGTGGCCTAGGCCGGCCGCCTTTTCATAACTGCTTAGTAGCCTGCGGCGCTGTCCTAGCGCCGCAGGTTTTCAGGCGAAAGGAAACCCATTTCTTTATTCAACGCTGTGCCGCAGCGCGCACTAGGGCGCAGCCGAGCCCATGCCGGCGGGAATGGCTCCATCGCTGGTCAACTCAAAGTTATGAGTCCGATTGTCGGCTGAGACATTGATCCGCAGTTTCGACTGTTGGTTATAAACTGCCGGCAGCAGTTGCCTGGTATCAATGTGCAGACCGCGTTCGACTTCTTCGCGCGTCGGGTTCGGCTTTTCAAACTTTTCATGCGCGTAAATTTGCACCGCCATCTGTCCCGGCGACGATTCGGCGGTGTACCGGCCGTTGGTAATCGTCCCACCGCCGGCGATCCCTTTACCGTCGACCGGCATCAGGGAAACCGATCCGTCCTGAATCGGATTTCCGTCTAATGTCGCCGTGCCACTGATGGTCAGCAGGCCGTCGCTACGGCCGCAGCCGGCAACCGCCAAGATCACACAGGCAACACTCAACGAGCCGAGCGAACCAACTTTCCAAGATCGAAACATAAACTGCATCACTCCGCGATGGGATGTCAAAGGCGCTAGAAGGTTATTGTTCACTGAGGGTTTCGCCCCCGTTGGTTGAGGTGCGAGCTCGCCACAGCCAGATATCGATCGTCTCGCTGACGAAATTGACGGAGCCATCAAAGTTTCCTGCCTGGACGCCACCGGGATGCATGCTCATCGCTGCAAAGGTAGCACTGCGCCAGTTGCCGGCGCCGTGGCAGGGAATCTTGCGGATGTAATCCGTCGGCGTCCAGCAGCGTCTGCCGCCGTCAACCGACGAACGAGTGTTGGGAGTGAGATAGCCCGTAAAGCCGGCGCCGGAAGTGTAGATGGTGACGGCATACATGCCCTGCCAACCATTGGTGTTTTGATTGATCGGCACTTCGCTGAGCATCACGGTGTTACTGGTACCGTCGGTCACGACCGACAGACCATAGTTACGGTCGACGCGGAAAGCTGAACCGCCGTTGTTGTAAGTCCACAAACCGTCCCAGTTATTGGTATTTTCCTGGTTGTAGTTGGTGTTCCCGACGCACACCGCATAGCTGGCCCGCTGGTGGCACCACTGAGGATTCGCATTCGACTCACCGAGCGTCATATTCTCTGACGGGCAGGAAAAGATCGGCATGGAGGTGGTGCGATACAGCACATTGCGACCATCATTGACGCGATTGCCCCAGTCCAGCGTCTCATACATCGCCTGCTGTTCGACGTAAGGCAGAATCCGTCCGACCCAAGAGATCGTGTCACACTCCCAACCGCTGAAGCCGAGGTACGGCAGTTTGTTATAAGTGTCGTGATAGTTATGGAGGGCCAGCGAGACGTTCTTCATATTGTTCGAACAGCTCATCCGCCGCGCCGCTTCGCGGGCAGCTTGCACCGCGGGCAGCAGCAATCCGACCATCACGCCGATAATGGCGATCACGACCAATAACTCGACCAGCGTGAAGCCACGCCGACTAACAGCACTTCGCATCATCAAAGAGAACCCAGAAAAGATCGTGAGGGAGCCACCATTACCTGACTGAGCAAAGCAGCGGCGGCGAAATCGCCATAAACGCATCCCAGCGTACGCAGCCTAGCCTACCAACAGTACCCCCCGCATGGCAATCCTGGGTGGGATTTGCACGAGAATGCAGGAGAAAGTTCTCGAGAACCTCTGGGGGGAGCCAAGTGCCGGGCAACTCAAGACGTTAAATCCAGATCTGTGGCTGGGGCGGAGACTAAATGTCGGGCAGGTTCTCGCGACTACAGCCCGCCAGTGATTTCTTTGAGTTTGCGGAAGAACGCCTCTTTGCGAGGGCTGTCGATCTTCCAACTGACCGGGACGCTTTGATAGCCCTGCTCAAAACCTTCACCACGGCGGCGGAAATCAAAGTATCCCCACGAAACATAGCCTTCGATCGACGCGGTCAGATTGTTGCGTGGCTTGTCGAAGTCGTAGTGGTCATCCTCGTTGTTGAGGATTGGCATGGGGCGATAGCCTGGGACCTGGCGAGTTGCATCGATCTGTGCCGCGATTTTCTCCGGCGTATCTTGGCCATTGCCATGAAGCAGCAGGAAATCGGCCGCACCGACTACGTTCTCTCGCGGCACCGCACCGCCGCCATAACTGGTGCTGACCAACAACCGGCGATCATCGCGCGTTCTCTGTTGGGCACGGAGGATCAATTCATGCACCCGCGCTGGCTTGAGAATCTCGTGGGTGTAGCGGACGTTGCACTCGTTATTGATCTCCAATAACACGTTGCGGTAGCCACGATCGAGAAGCCAGTCGACCGTGTTATCGACACCGGCGATCACCGCCGCTTCATCCCTGAGCCGGTGGTCTTGACCGAAGTAATAGATCCCCAGAATGACTACCATTCCCAGTTCATCAGCACGATCGAGGATCATCGCGGTGCGACGCATGTATGCGTCGCGCAATTCACCTGTCTCGGTCAGCGCCGAGTGATGCCAGGGCTGCTCGCGCGAGTAGCCTTCGGGGCTGCCGCCCTGCAGATTGAGCGTGAAGGCCAACAACCCATGTTCGCGCCAGGCCGGCATCGCTGCGATGAACTCGCGCGTGTTTCGCTCGCTGTCCCAGACCTGCGTATCCGGGTAAGCCCAGCGGTCGACGGTCTGAGGGTTCAGATCGTCGAAAACTCCCTGCACCATGCGGGAGTTCATCAACAGACCCTCAATCCGATGGCCGTTCCAAGATCGGCCAGGATAGGTAGGCGTACCGTTGATCAGAAATTGCTCGCCCCGAATGGAAACTTCTGTCCGGCGCTGAGGCCAACCCTGCTCGGCAATCGCTCCGGCGCAGTGCCCCCACAAGCTTAGCACCACCAACCCTAACCCGATAAAGTGGCGGCTCGAACTCGTTCGCCGAGCCGCGGTGAGGGGTGAAGTGCACATCGCGAGACGTTACTCTCGACGGGGCAGGGGGAGAGTCGGTTAGCTGGCGACCGACTCGGTCAGGCCATAGGCGGCGAGCGTCTTGCGGAGGCTGCGTTCTTGTTCGCTTTCCAGCGGCGTCATCGGCAGCCGCAATTCACCCGTGTCGCGTCCCAAAATCCGCATCACCGCCTTGATCGGGATCGGATTGGTAGCCAAGGAAAGCATATCGCGGCAGAGCGGGAACAGCTTGTGATGCAATTGGCGGGCGGTGATGTAATCGCCGTCTGCGGCCGCCCGCACCATCGCCACGACATCCTCGGGAACCACGTTGCCGACAACCGAAATCACACCTTCGGCACCGACGGACATCATCGGCAGGGTCAATGAATCGTCGCCAGAGAGCACCGTCAAATCAGTAGCCGCGAGCACCGCGCTGCACTGATCGAGCGATCCGGTCGCTTCTTTGACCATCGTGATCCCCGGCACCTCGGCCAGCCGCACGATCGTGTCGACTTCGATGTTCTTCGCAGTCCGGCCGGGAATGTTGTAGACGCAGACCGGAATCGAGACGGCTTCGGCAACCGCCTTGAAGTGCTCGTACATCCCGGTTTGAGTCGGCTTGTTGTAGTACGGAGCCACCTGCAGCGTCGCGTCAGCCCCTTCGCGCTCGGCACGTTTGGTCAGCCGCAGCGCTTCGGCGGTGCTGTTGCTGCCCGTCCCAGCCATGACCTTCGCCCGTCCGGCGACGAGTTGGATCACCTCGGCGATCACCCGTTCGTGCTCATCGTGGGACAGCGTGGGCGATTCACCCGTGGTGCCCACCGGCACCACGCACGTGACGCCGCCGGCGATTTGGAATTCGATCTGCTCGGCCAACCGCGCGTAATCGACTTGCCCATCACGGAACGGCGTGATGATGGCGACCGACAAGCCGGCAAACGAGGAGCCTTTGCGCTGCGACATTTCTGACAAACTCTTCCGACGTAAGGGATCAGGCGTGGGTGACTTCCAATCGCCACCGCGCATCGGCTTGCCGAAAGCGGAGCGGGAACGGAGGGGAAACGGGTGTGCGAAGTTTACCGCGCAATCGCATGGTCGAGAATCTGTCGCATCTGGGCGACGGCCTCACGCATGCCGACCATCACGGCGCGGCTGACAATCGAATGGCCGATGTTCAGTTCGATCATCGACGGGATTTGAGCGACAGGCCGGACGTTGACGTAGTTCAGGCCGTGCCCGGCATGGAGCCGCATGCCCGCGGCGGCAACGCTTTGGCCTGCGATCTTCAAACGGTCGAGTTCCCGCTGCATCGCCGCCGCTCCGGCAGTGGGGTGAGCGGCGTGCGCATACGGACCGGTGTGCAACTCCACCGCATCGACGCCTAGTTCCGCGGCCGCTTCGATCTGTGCCACATCGGGATCGAGAAACAGACTGACTAGGATCCCGGCATCGCGAAGTCGCTGGATCGCCGTGGCAATCGCTCCGGAATCGCCGCGAACGTTCAATCCGCCTTCGGTCGTCACCTCCTGCCGGCTCTCGGGCACCAGCAGCGCCCAAGTCGGCCGCAGCCGGCAAGCAATGCCGACGACCTCGTCAGTAGCCGCCATTTCAAAGTTGGTTTTGACCGTCACCGTCTTCATCAGCACTTCGACATCGCGGTCCTGAATGTGCCGCCGGTCTTCGCGCAAATGGAACGTGATCCCGTCGGCGCCTCCCTGTTCCGCGAGCGCTGCAGCGACAACCGGATCAGGCTCATACGTCCGGCGAGCCTGTCGCACGGTGGCGACGTGATCGATGTTTACGCCCAGTTCAATCATGCGTCAGCGGTCCTGTGGATTCAGATGTTGGATGGGTTGCGGAGTGGAGCAGAAATTCAAACCAATCGAGTTCCCGCGCGATTCCGGCCGCCAATCCAGTCAATTCACCAGCGGCGGCTGTCGACTCGGTCGTGACCGTCTCAGGCAGCACCGTCCAGGCGTAGGTTTCGACTTCGTAGTGACCGGTAAACCCAGGGGCATCGGCACGCTGTAGCCCTGCGACGCACTCGCGAATCGCCGATTGCGTCGACCGCAACGCGCCTAGTTCCGTGCGGAATACCGGCACGTGGAAGTGGATTCGCAGGTGTTCGTCAACCTGTTCGCCGCGGCCAGCGACCGTCGCCAGCCACAGGGGCAGATCCTCGACCAACCGAAATTGGCCCGCCGCATCAACCACTCCGGTTTGGTGCAGATACCGATCTTCGGCAAATTGGCTTAGCTGCTCGATCGCCGCCACGCGTTGCTCCGCGGTGTACTCCACCAACGGCACATCAATGGCGCTGCTGATCTGCACTTTTCCAACGGCGATCCCCGCCTGTCGATATGTCGCCAATGCCTCGGTTTGCGATTCAAACATCACTGCCGAGTGACAGACATCATGACAGACCGTCAAATAGCGACGGTGGTTCACCTCGGGAAGCTGCTGCTCGAAAAATCGCACCAGATCGCCGCAGCGGTCGAGGAGACATCCCGGCTCGGGCTCGATCGCGACCACGATCCGCCGCCCCGTCTGCCGTTCGAGTTGCTGCAGCTCAGCCGCTAGAGAGCGAAGATTCGCTCCTGCGCGGGCGATATTTTCGGCGTCGCTGGCGGCCTCGTCAGCTTCGCTACGTCCCAGCGGTCCCGGCCAACCGAGCGGTAGGGTGCTGATCGAACCGACACTGCCATCGCGCGGCAGCATCCGGTCCAGCAACCGGGCGAGTTGCACGGTGTACTCCAGCCGTGACGTTTCCCACCAAGCCGGCCGATAGACGCGGTGCTTCACCACGGGCAGATGGAAGTTGTCGTAGGGAAAGCCGTTGACCGTCAGCGGAAAGAGGTGTTGGTCGCGCAACCAGCGAGCGAACTCCTCTGCCGCACCCTCGCCGCTCAGTTCGGCTGCGGCCGATGCGGGAATCCAGAGACCAACGCCCAGCTGCGGCGTGCGGGGATCGCGGCGTAGACGGTGGCTGGCGATCGCCCCGGCATGGGCGAGCAGCTTTTCGCGAATGGTCGCTAGGTCCGTTCCGGCATGAACGTTGGTGCAATAACCGATTCGTGCCGGCGGTTGGCTCGCAGGAAGGAGGCTCATACAGGAACACGGGTGCCAGAGTATTCTCGGACGTGGGCACGAACTAAACTGGCCCACGCTGTGACCGGCATCTTGCCTGATTTTGTCAACTTTGAATACTCACCCCGGTGGTTTCGGCGTGTATCGATTCATCGCAACTGCTATTTGGACACTTGCGTTTGCACTGACAGCGGCCGGACTCGCGGTCGCTCAGCCGCTGGAGAACAGCAAGTACGGCGGCCGCCCCGACCCGTTCTATCCCATCGAGAGCTGGCTGGCTTCCCCCAACGAGCAGCGCACGGCCTCGGGAGCCCCGGGGCCGGGTTATTGGCAACAACAGGCCGACTACGTGATCGAGGCCACGCTGGATGACAGTCGCCAGCGGATCAGTGGTCAAGAAAAAATCACCTACGTCAACCGCTCGCCCCACCCGCTGCACTATCTCTGGTTCCAGCTCGACCAGAACATGTACCGCACCGACTCGGAATCGTTGCTCGCGTCGCGGGCACCGAACCTGGACAACCGAGTGCCGTTTTCACTGCTGCGTTCGATCATCGCTCGGCAATCGTTTCCCGGTGGGTTCGAGATCGCATCGATAACCGACGCTCAGCAACAACCGCTGGCGTACACCGTGGTCGGCACAATGATGCGGGTCGATCTCAGCGAGCCGCTGCAGCCCGAGGGTTCGATCGAGCTGCAAATCGCGTTTGCTTACAACATTGTCGACGCGAAGCTGATCGGCGGTCGTGGTGGCTATGAGTTTTTCCCCGGCGACGGCAACTCCATCTACGAGATCGCGCAGTGGTACCCACGCCTGGTCGCCTATACCGACTACGCCGGCTGGCAGCATCAGCACTATGTCGGCAAGGGTGAGTTCACGCTGGAGTTCGGTGATTTCGTTGTCCGCCTCACGGTTCCCGACGACATGGTCGTAGCCGCTACCGGCGAACTGCAGAACCCAACCGAAGTGCTGAGCGAGGTCCAGCGACAACGGCTCGAAACCGCAGCGACGGCGGCGGAACCGATGTTTATCGTCACCCCCGACGAAGCCAAACAAAGTGAAAAGCGAGATCGCTTCCGGGATAAACCGGGCACGAAAACATGGGAGTTTCACGCTCCTAACGTTCGCGACTTCGCCTTTGCCGCCAGTCGCAAGTTCATTTGGGATGCCGTCGGCCACCGCTTAGGCGATCGCACCGTGATGGCGATGTCGTACTATCCCAACGAAGCCGAACCGCTGTGGAGCCGGTACTCCACCGCGTCGATTGTCCACACGCTCGACGTCTACAGCCGCTACACCTTTGACTATCCCTATCCGGTTGCGATCAGCGTCAATGGGCCGATCTACGGGATGGAGTACCCGATGATCTGCTTCAACGGTCCGCGACCCGAGATCGACGGCACCTACAGCAAGGCGACAAAGTATGGATTGATCTCCGTCATCATCCATGAGGTCGGCCACAACTGGTTCCCGATGATCGTCAACAGCGACGAGCGGCAGTGGAGTTGGATGGACGAAGGCCTCAACACGTTCTTGCAATACCTCGCCGAGCAGGAATGGGAAACGGATTACCCCAGCCGCCGCGGTGAACCGGCTGATATCGTCGGCTTCATGCGGAGCAGCAACCAGCGCCCGATCATGACTCAGAGCGAATCGACGATTCAGTTTGGAAACAACGCCTATGGTAAGCCGGCCACGGCGCTGAACATCCTTCGCGAGACGATCCTGGGCCGCGAGCTGTTCGACTTTGCATTCAAGGAATATGCCAACCGCTGGCGGTTCAAACGGCCTACCCCGGAAGACTTCTTCCGTACGATCTCCGATGCATCCGGCCACGACCTGGATTGGTTTTGGCGCGGTTGGTTCTTCTCAACCGACCATGTCGATTTGGCGATCGATCGCGTCCGGCTGTATCAGATCGATGCGGGCGACCCAGACGAATCAGCCGAAGCGCAGCGGCTCGAGCGGGATGCGAAACCTCAGTCGATTTCACAGGAGCGGAACGCCGAACTGCCCAAGCGAGTCGATCTTCAGCCCGGCCTCAAGGATTTCTACAACGACTACGATGAGTTCGAGGTGACGGAGGAGGACCGCAAGGCATTCCGTAAGTTCCTCGACGGCCTCGATGCGGATGAGCAAAAATTGCTCAAACGAAAATCCAACTTCTACGTCGTCTCCTTCCGCAATCTCGGTGGGCTGATTTCACCGATCATCCTGCACGTCAGTTATGAGGATGGCAGCGACGAACGCTTGGTGATTCCCGCGTCGATTTGGAATCAGGATCCGCGTGCAGTCGACAAACTGATCATCACCGACAAAACCATTCAGCGGCTGGAAATCGACCCGCAACAACAAACCGCGGACGCTGAAGCGAGCAACAACCACTGGCCGCCGAAACTCGTTCCCAGTCGGTTCAAGCTGTTCAAGAACGAGCAGCAAAAGAATCCGATGCAAAAGAAAGCCGACGTCACTCCAAAGGACGAAGACATCGGCGGCGACGCCCAGCAGCCCGCTGATCAACGGGGGAACAACTGATGCTCACACTGCTGCTCACAGTCTTGACCAGCACCTGGCTGCTGCATCCCGGCCACTCCACGCGTGTTGAGGTCCAGTGGAACGGCGAAAGCGAACGGATTGAACTAGCGATTCGCATCGATCATGGCGATCTTGAAGCGGCGCTACGGAAGCGGCTCGGACGAGTCGTGCGAATCGAAGCGTTGACCGACCAACAGGCCCAACAGTGGATCGCGCCCTACCTGCACGACACCTTGCGGCTGGATGGTAGCAAACTCACCGCTGAGCAGTTCACTTGGGTCGGCTGGGAACGCAAACAGATCTCATCGTGGATCTACACGGAACTGAAACCCGAACAGCCGGCCGCCACCCAATTGTCGCTGCAGATCCTGACGCTGCTGGAGGTGGAACCCGAACTCAATCACGTCGTCACGCTTCGCCAGGGCGAACAGCAGGAGTCGCGGGTACTGTCCAAAGAAAAACCGGTCATCGTGATCACCACGGCACCGGTCACCCCTTGACCGCCGCGTCGCTGGAAATCATCACCATTGGGCATGGTCTGACTTGACGTTCGCGAGCTCTCCGCGGGCGTGGTTCCTCTACCTCTGCATTTAGTGAACAACATGCCCACTGCGACCGCGGAAGTCATTTCCATCGGCGATGAGATGACCAGCGGCGCACGGCTGGATACCAATTCGCAGTGGCTCAGTCAGCGGCTAGGCGAACTCGGCGTGAGTGTCCGCTTTCACACGACCGTCGGCGATCTGCTCGAAGAGAACATCGAGGTGCTGCGGGTCGCGACTTCGCGGGCTGATCTGGTCGTAACCTCCGGTGGGTTGGGACCAACAGCCGACGACCTGACCCGTGATGCGCTGGCGGCAGTGAGCGGCAAACCGCTGGTGCAGAGCGATTCGGCACTGGCGCATATCGAAGCGATGTTCACGCGGCGGGACCGCGTTATGCCGCCGCGAAACCAAGTTCAGGCGATGTTTCCTGAGGGTTCGGCAGAAATCTTCAATCCTCGCGGTACGGCCCCAGGCATCGATTTGGTTGTCCCCGGCCAGCATGGTCGCTCGTCACGAGTGTTTGCTTTGCCGGGCGTGCCGGACGAAATGAAGGAAATGTTTGTCGAGACGGTCATGCCGCGGATCGTCGCGCAGATTGCCGGCCGCAAAGTAATGAAACAGGCGGTGATCAAGTGCTTTGGGCTGGGCGAGAGCGACTGCGAAGCTCGGCTGGGAGAGATGATTTCGCGGCTGCGATTCCCACGTGTGGGAATCACCGTCAGCGCCGCGACCATCTCATTGCGAATCGCCGCTGAAGGAGAATCCGAATCGCAATGCGATGAGATGATCGACACCACACGGCAAGAGATCCTCGAGCGCATCGGCGAGTACGTCTTCGGCGAAGGCGAGGATTTTGAGCTGCACCACGCTTTGGCGAAGCTCCTCGAGCGACGAGGCGAACGCTTGGCGACCATCGAGGTCGGACACGCCGCGCCGCTGGCCGGTTGGTTGGCCGACGTCGTGCCTCGCGAAGTCTATGCAGGCGGACTCGTGACATCGCAGGTTGAAACCGCTCCCGAAGCGTTGCGGCAACGTCTGGCAACGCTGCAAGCGGACTGGGTGTTGGTTGTCGATCGTTACCCGACGCTGCAATCAGCAGGCGATTCTGCGACTGAATTGACGCTGACTCTCTGCGGCCGCGAGCCGCAACAGGCTTGGCAGCAGCCCTGCTCGCTCGGGGGGCACCCTGGCATTTTGCACGCGCGCATCGGAAAATCGGCGTTGGCGTTTGCCCGCTCCGTGCTGGAGACCGTCCCGCCCGCACCGGCAGCCGAGTTGCGCTGACCGCTTCCGAAGTTCGGCCCCACTTCGGACTGGATTGCGTCGCTCCTCACCGTGGCCCCACAATTGCCGGGGCAAGATGTTGAGAAGGAGCCGATTCAGCGGTTAATGGCGACGCCGAACATGAAATCTTGAAGATGACGCAGCCGAGCCCCAACGACCCCAACCCGATCGCTGCTCAGCCCGACCCGAGCGATTCCTCGCTAGCGCCGGAGCATGAGCAGGCGCCGCCATCGTCAAAGGATGCCCCTCAGAACTCGACCGAGGCCCCGGTTGAACTCGGATACGAGTACGCAGCCCAGAAAGTCCGCAGCTTTCCCCAGTCACCCGGTGTTTACCTGATGAAGGATCGCTCGGGGCGAGTGATCTACATTGGCAAGGCCAAGAACCTCCGCAGCCGTGCCGGCAGCTACTTTCTCAAGGCGGCCGCGGCGGACCAGCGGATCGCGGATTGGGTGGGCGAAATCGCCGATATCGACTTCATCCTGTGTGACAGCGAGGTCGATGCGTTGCTGTCGGAGTCGCGGTTGATCAAGGACATCCAGCCCAAGCACAACCGTGATCTGAAGGACGATAAGTCGTTCCCCTACCTGATGATCACCACCCGGGAAGACTTTCCGCGGGTCGAGATTACCCGGGAACCACGGCAGAAAGGCGTCAAACTTTACGGCCCCTTTCCTAGCGCCGGGGCGCTGCGCGGTGCAGTCGGAGTGCTGCAGCGGATCTTCAAGTTCCGCACCTGCTCGCTCGACATCGACGAGCGCGAGGAAAAGTGGAAGTGGTTTCGTCCCTGTTTGCTGGCGAGCATTGACCAGTGCACGGCGCCCTGCAATCGCCGCATCAGCAAAGAGGACTATCGCCGCGACATTCGCCGCCTGATGACCTTTCTTGAGGGTGGCAAAGTCAAATTGCTCCGCGAAATGCGAGCAGAAATGCTCGATGCCAGCAAAGCCTTGGATTTTGAGCGAGCTGCGGTGCTCCGCGACGAGATCTCGATGCTCGAACGGCTCGACGAGCGGGGTGAACTCGAAACGCACGCTCAGCCGGAAGTGTTCTACATCGATCCGCAGAAGGGTCTGACCGGTTTGCGCAAAGTACTGGGCCTGGCGCAGACGCCGCGGGTCATCGAAGGGGTCGACATCGCTCACCTCGGCGGCGGCGAAACCGTCGCCAGCCTGGTGCAGTTCATCGATGGACTACCGTTCAAGCCTGGTTACCGCCGCTTCCGCATTCGTGACGTCCAGGGAATCGACGATTTTCGCAGCATTTACGAAGTCGTCTCACGGCGTTTTCGCCGTCTCAGCGACGACGGCGATACGTTTCCAGATGTGCTGCTAATCGACGGTGGCAAAGGTCAGCTCAATGCCGCCCTGGCTGCTTTTCGCGACCAACAGATCGACCCGCCGACATTGATTTCGCTCGCTAAACGCGATGAAGAAATCTTCCGCCCTGGCGAAAGTAAGCCGATCCGGTTATCAAAAAGCGCGTTTGCCTTGCGATTGTTGCAATACGTCCGCGACGAATCACACCGATTTGCTCAGCATTATCACCATCTGTTGCGAAATAAAAGCACCTTTGAACGCTAAGATCACACTGGCAGACCGGTTGCCGCTGGCGTTGCATAGCCTGTTAGTGGTATGACTGTGCGGTCAAAGGAATGTTTTCCGGCTAAAACCGTTTGTGGCGGTTATTGACTGAATGAATCGACTCACCTCCGCCCTCGATGCCGTTCGCATTGACGATCTGCACTCAACTGAAGAGCAGTTTCGGGCCAAACATCCGTGGTGTTGGCGACTCACGCTGTTCGGCCCGTTCGTGTTCACCTTGGTGATCGCGGGACTCTTATGGGTGTACACCGGTTGGGAGTTCACGTCGAAGGTTGCGACCTCCGCCCTGGTCTCCGTGTTCATCCTCGGGCGGTTTATCATTCTCTCAGGAGCGGACGGTACCTTTCAGGATACGGACGGAGCGGTGGCCTCGGAGCACCTTGTCGCGCTCGTCTGCTACTTCGACATCATGACCGCGCTGGTGCTGGCGTTTCACATCGGCTTTCTATTTCGGCTTCCCTACGTCGGACCGCGGATTGCCGCCCTGGTCACCGATGGGCACTTCATTCTCGACGCTCAGCCGTGGATGCGACGGGCGACGTTTATGGGCTTGGTCGCGTTTGTCGGTTTTCCACTTGCAGCAACCGGCAGCGTCGGCGGCTCCATCTTTGGCCGCCTGCTCGGCATGAGCCGGATCGCAACCTTTTTTGGCATCCTGATCGGCACGGTATCCGGAAACCTGACGATGTTTCTGTTCTCCGATCTGTTGGGGAACTACATCGACAAAGACAATCCCTACTTGAAGTACGGAGGCCTCCTCATCATCGTCGCGCTGGTGGTGGTGTTGGAGCGGAGATACCGAACCTTGAAGAACCGCTATGCGAGCGCTCGCATCGCTGAGGCGGCCTTTGCGGAAGCAACGCCCGCTGAGCGAACCAAGATCGCGAGCAATGGTAGCGCCTCCAATGAGCGCACCCCTCCGCGGCGCGAGGATTATTCGGAGCCGCAGCGGCACGAGTTTGCCACAACCCAGGACGACGAATCACTGGAAATCGCAGCCGGAGAACGCCTTGGCTCACGACCTCACCCCTCCTGACCCCAGCGTGGTGCTGGAACTGCTTTCAGCCTTCCGCCGCTCGAAAATCATGTTCGCAGGCGTCTCGCTGGGCATTTTTGATGCCTTGCGAGACGGCCCTCGCTCCAGTCAGCAGTTGGGACAACAACTGCAGTGCGATCGCGATGCGATGCAGCGATTGTTGGAGTCACTCGTGGGCGTTGGCTTGCTCGCGTGCGACGGCGAAGACTTTGCCAACACGCCGGCGGCCGCCCAGTACCTGACCAGCGAATCACCGCACCGCATGACCGGCTACATCAACTACTCCAACCGCGTGATGTGGGCGATGTGGGCGAACCTTGAAGATGCAGTTCGCGAGGGGACCCACCGCTGGCAACAGACTTACGGCTGGGACGGACCGATCTTCTCCAGCTTCTTCAAGACCGATGAAGCGATGCGTGAGTTCCTGATGGGGATGCACGGATTCGGCATGCTGACTTCGCCGGTGATCGTCAACGCCATCGACCTCAGCCGCTTTCGCCACTGGGTTGACTTGGGTGGCGCGACCGGGCATCTGCCGATCGCTGCTTGCCGCCGCTATCAAGACCTCCGGGCGACTGTATTCGATCTGCCGGCCGCCGTTCCCCTCGCTCAGGAGATCATTGGGGCCACTGACGTCAGCGATCGAATCAGTGTGGTCGGCGGCGACTTCTTTGTGGACCCGCTGCCCAGCGGCGACGTGTATTCACTAGGGCGAATCCTTCACGACTGGTCGATCGAGAAGATTCGTGAGCTGCTGGCCAAAATCTTTGCAGCGCTGCCGTCTGGCGGCGGACTGGTGATTGCCGAAAAGCTGCTGGCTGACAGCAAAGACGGCCCGCCGTGGGCGCAGCTACAGGACATCAACATGCTGCTGGTCACGGAAGGTCGGGAGCGCACCCTCAACGAGTATGAAGCGCTGCTGGTCGAAGCCGGTTTTGGCG
>CALELC010000567.1 GCA_937904535.1 uncultured Planctomycetaceae bacterium | reverse complement strand
AGCGCTACGATGGCGGCCATCACGAAGTAGGTGATGGACGAGATGCTGATCACCCCACGACCAAAGTCGTCAAAGGGGCGGGCGATGCCCGAGTCGCTGATGATCGCACTGGCCCGCTGAGATGGCAGCAGGGAGTTGGCCAGCGATGCAAACGCCAGCGGAGCGTTGAACAAGGCCCCGAGAATGAAGCCGACGGTCAGGTTTCCGGTCAGGAACGAGGCGATCATCCCGATCGCCAACATCATCAACCCAACAAACCAGTAACCGAGGTAGGTGGTGAAGATCAGTCCGGTGTCGAGTTCGCCTTGGGTCAGGATCGCCAGCGTGAGGAAGGTGCTGAGCTGGGAAAATAGCAACGAAGCGGTGAAAATTGCCGCCGCTGACATGTATTTGCCGATCACGATGTCAAAGTCGTCGGCCGGTAATGTCAACAGCAACTCATCGGTTCCTTGCCGCTTTTCTTCCGCCCAAATGCTCATCGTGATCGCTGGAATGAACACCAGCATGATCAGCGGAAACCAATAATTGAGCTGATCGAGCGTCGCTAAGTTCTGATTGAAGAACTCATAAGGCCAGAACGCGGCGACTGAGGTCAAAAAGACAAAAATACAGAGAAACACATAACCGGTCGGATTGCTGAAGTATCCGATGAAGTTGCGTTTCATGACTGCGAATGCAGCCTGTTTGCTCTTGGACAGCAGTGCCACCAACACCAGCAGCACGAGCAAAAAAGCTACGTCGTACAGCAGCAGCGTCACGACGGCTGTGGAGATTGCGGATAGGTTCATATTAAGTTCAGATCAGAATCGTTGAGATCGTTGAATGAATTCGAAGCAGGCCGATGATCGCTCGGCTTCTCAAACGTGAACGCCGCGGGTGAGCTTAAAGAAGGCGTCATCCAGATCTGGCCCTGACTCCCGCAGGCCTTCGACCGAACCGTCATAAACGAGGCTGCCTTCGTTGATCATCACCACGCGATCGGCCATCGCTTCGACTTCCTGCAAGATGTGCGTGCTGAGCAGGATCGTTTTGGTTTCGCTGAGCTTTCGCAGCGTGTCGCGGACGCCGCGGATCTGATTCGGATCGAGACCAGCTGTCGGCTCGTCCATGATCAACACATCCGGTTCGTGCAACAGCGCTTGCGCCATGCCGACCCGCTGCTTGAACCCCTTCGAAAGTTTGCTGGTGGGTTTGTAGAGCACCGTTGAAAGGTCGCAGATATCGACAACCGCTTCGATTCGTTCGCGTTTGTAGGCTGCGCTCAGCCCCCGCGCTTCGGCGAAGAAATCGAGCAGTGCCAGCGGGGTCATGTCCGGGTAAAGGGGGCCGTTTTCAGGCAGGTAGCCGAGCCGCTTACTGCCCTCGATGCGGTTAGACATCATGTCGTGACCGGCGATGCGCGCGGTGCCTTCGCTGGAGGCGATGTAGCCGGTCAGCATTTTCATTGTCGTGCTCTTACCGGCCCCGTTCGGGCCTAAGAACGCAACCAATTCACCTTCACCGACGGAAAACGTCACGTTGCGGACTGCAGCAAACGGGCCGTAGTACTTGCTCAGACCAATCGCTTCGATCATCGGTCGCCGGGCAACCGGTGCGGCCGTGGTCGCTGCCGTTTGGGATTTCGTCATGTTGGAGACAAATGAAAAGGAGGGTCACTCGGAGAGGGTGGCACAGAGGGCCGAGGTGGGCCGGTCGGTCGATTACTATACCGCACGACCAGTTTCACTCAACGCCGGTCTTACGATCCTCTGGCTTGGGCGGTTCAGGCGGAGGGATTTGAAAAAGTAAGCTTTAGCGACCTGGAGCCGCGTGCTTCGCTGCTTTCAGCCGATCGCGACGTATCGGTAGATCGCCCAAAAATGGCAACTCGCCGCCGTCACCACGCACAGGTGCCACAGCGCGTGGAAGTACTTCACTCGCCAATCGTTCATCAACACGGCGACGCCCAGGGTGTAGATCACGCCGCCGGCCGCCATCCAAAACAGCACCTCCCCGGGGACGCGCGTCGCCAGTCCCAGGGCCGGAACCCAGCCAAGCAGCAAGTAGGTCAGCGTCCCGATCCCATTGACCCGGTGTTCGGCAATCACTTTGGAGTGAAATCCGACCGCTGCAGCCACCCAAATGCCGATCAGCAGCGGGGTTCGAATCGCTTCGGCGGCAAACTTCCAGACCAGCGGAGTGTAGGTGCCGGAGATCATCACGTAGATCAATCCCTGGTCCCAGGCACGCAATCGCCGCAGTAATTTCGAGTCGTGGATCCAGTGATGGGACAGCGCCGAAGCGGTAAACACCGAGACGGCCGAGAACACAAACACCAAGCAGCACAGCATCGTCATCAGCGTCTGCTCGGCTGCGCCACGAAACATCACCACGGCGCCAAGCGTCCAGACCACTGCGGCGGCGGCATGCGTCAGTGCATTGGCCCATTCCTCCTCTGGCAACAGCGGCGCGCTATCCGCTTCATCGATCGTGTCGTCGACGCGGTGCTTCGCGTCGGCAGAGGAACTGCTGTCGGTGGCCGCTGGCTCAGGGGAAGTCGGCTCGGCGAGCGGCGGTTGATTGTCGAGTGATGGATTCACCGCGCTACCATGATGTGAGAACGTCCCTCGGTGGGTGCAAACGTACGCCGCACTTTCGCCGCAAGTGCCGCGGACGTCAATCGGAAATGCGCTGCCCGATGCGGCGCGGCAAGGCAACGGCAAACCCGTGCTTGTTCTGCGGCATCCGGCGCCGGAAACTGAAACGGAGTGGCACACTGAGCCAGCGTTTCGTTCACAGCAGGAAATCCGAGCATGCAGTACCGACAACTGGGCGGGTCAGGGTTGATGGTCCCGGAACTGAGTTTCGGCACCGGGACATTTGGCGGCACGACGGAACTATTCCGCGCCTGGGGTGACAGCGATGTCACAGCGGCAACTCGCTTAGTCGACATCTGCCTGGAGGCCGGGCTGACGATGTTCGACTCGGCCGACATCTACTCCGGCGGCGCGGCGGAGGAGATCCTCGGCCAAGCCTTGAAGGGGCGGCGTGATCAGGTGCTGATTTCAACCAAAGGCACGTTCCGCAGCGGCACCGGTCCCAACGATGTCGGTTCCTCGCGGCACTATCTGATCCGCGCCGTCGAAGGCAGCCTGCGGCGATTGGGGACCGATTACATCGACCTCTATCAGCTACACGGTTTCGACGCGGTCACCCCGGTCGAGGAGACGCTCCGGACGCTCGACGACCTAGTGCAAGCTGGCAAGATTCGCTACATCGGCTGCTCGAATTTCTCGGGCTGGCACCTGATGAAGTCGCTGGCCGCATCCGACAAGTATGGCTGGTCGCGGTATGCCGCACACCAAGCTTACTACTCGCTCGTGGGCCGCGATTACGAGTGGGAGTTGATGCCGCTGGGGCTGGACCAGAAGGTCGGCGCCGTGGTTTGGAGTCCACTCGGCTGGGGACGTCTGACCGGTAAGATTCGCCGCGGTCAGCCGTTGCCGGCGACCAGCCGGCTGCAAAGCGAGTTGGCGGTCAAAATCGGACCGCCCATTCCGGATGAGCAGTTGTACCAGGTGGTCGACGCGCTCGATGAAGTCGCGGCCGAAACCGGCAAAACCGTACCGCAGATCGCGATCAATTGGCTGCTCCGGCGACCGTCGGTGGCCACGGTCATCATCGGTGCACGTAACGAAGAGCAACTGCGGCAGAACCTGGGAGCCGTCGGTTGGGAATTGACCGCCGAACAGATCGCGAAGCTCGATGCCGCCAGCCAGGTGACACCGGCTTATCCCTACTGGCATCAACTCGGATTTGCCGAGCGGAATCCTTCGGCCGTGCAGCTCACATGACGGCGGATCCCCATCGTCCGGAGCGACTGATCCGAGTGACGACCGAAGCCGCAGCGACTGGGATCGTCGCAGCGCTGGTGGCTCACAGGATTCAGGCGACGGCGACCGGCGGGTTTATAGCCGACTTTCGCGCCGAGGCTCCTGGCTACGTCAATGTGCTGGTCAGGCACGAAGATCTCGCCGCTGCCAAGCAGGTGCTGAAGCGCCTGCAGGACGACGGCAGCGACATCGACTGGTCTCAGGTCGATGTAGGCCAGCCAGAGTGAACGGCACAGTTCTGCGCTGCGAGCTCCATCGCAGGTGCAGATCGCGGCGTGATCTGGACTTCTGCGCGGCACGCCTATTGGAAGTGCAGGGTGTGCTCGCGCTACATGCCGGAAAGCCAGCCGACTTGCGATCAACGGCGAGTCGCTTGCGCTCGTCGCCGGGGTTCTAGGCACGCCACCCAAGTCCGTTCGAAGCTTGCCAACAAGACTTCTCGGAGTGGGCTCCGCGGGCGTCGGACGTGCCTCCTAGGCCGCGTGATCTCACTCGTTGCCCTGCAGCCAGCGGATCAGCGTGCGGACCATCACGCCGGTGCCGCCGGCGTCGCGGTGCGGCTTCGGTGAGTCGGCGAATGCCGGTCCGGCGATGTCGATATGCACCCAGGGTGTGCCGTCGACGAATCGTTGCAAGAACTTGGCCGCGGTGATCGCACCGCCCCAGCGGCCATCGCCGACATTCTTGAGGTCGGCGACTTTGCTTTTGACTTGCTCGTCATAGAAGTCGAACATCGGTAGCTCCCAGGCCCATTCGCCTTCGTCGGACGCGGCCTGAGCGATCTGCTCGCACAGCAGCGAGTCGTTGCTCATCAAGCCCGCGACGTCACGCCCCAACGCCACCATGCAGGCGCCGGTGAGGGTCGCGAGGTCGATGATCGCCGCAGGCTGATGTTGGACCGCAACATCGAGCGTGTCAGCCAACACGACCCGGCCTTCGGCATCGGTGTTGTGGATTTCGATCGTCGTGCCGCTGCGGGTTTCGATCACATCGCCCAGCCGGTACGAAGACCCCGAGATCATGTTCTCGGCGAGTCCGCAGATCCCAACCAAATTGATTGGCAGTTCGAGCATCGCGGCGGCTCGCATCACTCCGAGGACGGTCGCAGCACCCGCCATGTCGCACTTCATGTCGAGCATGCCTTCGCTCGGTTTAATCGACAGCCCGCCGCTGTCGAACGTCACGCCTTTGCCGACGATCGCCATCAGCGGATCATCTTCTGCGCCGCCGCGGTGCCGCAGGATCACCAGTCGCGGCGGATGCTCCGAAGCGCCGCCGACGGCCAAAATGGCGCGGCAACCCTCGGCTGCTAGCCGGGTTTCGTCCCAAACTTCGATCGACAGCCCGGTCTCTTCAGCCAGTCGCCGCGCGGCGTCGGCAAATGCAGCCGGATACAGGATGTTCGGCGGCTCATTGACCAACCGCCGCGTCAAATTGATCGACTGGCCAATTGTCTTGCCGATCTGAATGCTCTCCGCTGTGACACCGACGACGTCGAGTTGCTGCGGCGGATGGATCGCCGGTTCGGCCTGATACAGCGACTGGCCGTCGCATGCCGTGACCGCCCCCGAGATCAGAGCATCGTGGTTTTCCGGGGCAATCGCGTCATCCAGTGCGATCACGACACGGACGCGCTGCCGATCCACCAAACGTCTCAGAATGGTCGCCCCGAGCTCAAACGTCTTGCCGCGATCGAGCAGGTCGGTGTCGCCCAGGCCGACGAGCATCACCAGGGCCGGACCGGTGGGAGCCGGAGCGGGAACCAGAGCGATTTCACCACGCTTGGTCTTCAGCGTTCCAGCCGCGAGTCCTCGAGCGATCCAGCCACCCTGCTGCGCGTCGAGCGCAGCGGCCGTGGCACTCAGTTCGTCCCCTTCGGCGAGGCCGACTACCAGACAATCGTAGGGCTGATCAAGGGAGACGGAATCGAGCGGTTCAATGCGGAGCGGCACAGCGTCGGTCGGTTGCACGGATAGCTCTTCACAAGAGAAGGTTGGGGATTCACGCAGACGCACCACCCGGAGCAGTGCGCCGTCTGGTAAGCACCGTGAGTTTGGCAGCCGCCCGGAGTTTGGCAAGCACTGGAAGTTTGGCAAGTATCGCGGGCCGGGCGAGCACAGCGATTCGGGGGCGTTAGTGTACGAAGCACGTGGAGGTTATCCTACCCGCTGAGCCATCGATCGCCGCTCCCTACCTTCCCCCCTTCCGACAGTCCCGGCATGAAACATCGCAGCACGCGAGATGTCGTCAACGATCTGCGCGCCGGTGGGCGATTGATCGAAATCACCGGTCCGGTCGATCCTCATCTGGAAATGGCGGAGATCCAGCGGCGAGTCTACGCGAGCGGCGGACCAGGGCTGCTGTTCAGCAACGTGGTCGGTTGTCGATTTCCGATGGCTTCGAATCTGTTCGGATCGCTCGACCAAGCGCGCTATCTGTTTCGCGACACGCTGGAAGCGGTCCGGCGGTTGATTGAGCTCAAACTCGATCCGTCAGCGCTGGCCAAGCGGCCACTGCGGTATGCCGGCAGTCCGCTGACGGCGCTGCGGATGCTGCCACGGTACACACGGCGGGCAGCCGTGGCCGCCAACTGCATTCAACTGCGCGATCTGCCGCAACTCAAATCGTGGCCGGATGATGGCGGAGCGTTTGTGACCCTGCCCCAGGTGCTGAGCGTTGATCCGGTCGCGCCGCGTGATCTGATGCGCATCAATTTGGGGATGTACCGCGTGCAACTTGCGGGCAACGACTACGATTCGGCGAACGAAGTGGGGCTGCACTATCAGATTCATCGGGGAATTGGTGTGCATCATCGCGCGGCGCTCGACCGTGGGAAGCCGCTGGAGGTTGCGGTGACCGTTGGCGGATCGCCAGCGATGTCGCTGGCCGCAGTGATGCCACTGCCCGAAGGGCTGACGGAATTGACATTCGCAGGGGCGCTTGCCGGCCGGCGGATCTCGCTGCTCCGCGGTGAGCACGCTCCAGTCTACGCCGACGCCGATTTTGCCCTTGTTGGCCAGATCGATCCTCAGTTCACTAAACCCGAAGGGCCGTTTGGTGACCATCTTGGTTACTACAGCTTGCGACATGACTTTCCCGTGATGCGGGTGCGGCAGGTTTGGCATCGCGATGGGGCGATCTGGCCGTTCACGGTTGTGGGCCGCCC
>CALELC010000566.1 GCA_937904535.1 uncultured Planctomycetaceae bacterium | reverse complement strand
CTGGCTGATGTCGTCGTCGCCCTACCAGGTCAACTTGATGTTAACGCAGGAAATCGTCATGGGAATGCTGCCAAATGATCGACGGCAGGGGTGGCGATGTGCAGCGCCCTGCCGTCGATTGCGTTTTTGACTATTTAGAACTACATCTCGATCTCGTAACCCTGGCGGTATTCGCGTGCCAGGAACGAATTGGCCTCGGAGTCGCCAGGGATTTCGCGTTTGACCGGATCCCAAGGGATTTCGCGGCCCAGACGCATCGCGATGTTGGCCAGGTGGCAGATTTCTAGCGTCCGGTTATGCGACCAGACATCGGAGATCGGTTGCTTCCGCGATTGCATCGACTCAATGAAGTTGACGCTGTGGTTGCGCGGAATCGGGCCACCATAGACTTCTTGAATGGCTCCCTCGGGCAGCGGATTGCTCTGCAAATCCTCGACTGGTGCACCGCTGATCCGGCCACGATTGACAAAGAACCGCCCCTTCGTCCCTTCGAACAAGATCCCGTTGTCACCTTTGCTGGTGATGATCATCTCCACGCCCTCCGGCATGTCGACCCGCACGGTGAACTCGGTAGCGACGTTGTAACGGTCGTTGACGACCGGATAGCCGTCCTTGTATTCGCATGCCAATTGATAATCCAGCGGCGTGATCTTGCTGGGGCCGGTCTCGGTCGCTCCCAACGCCCAAACAGCGATGTCGACGTGGTGAGCGCCCCAGTCGGTCAGCTTGCCACCAGCGTACTCGTGCCACTCGCGGAACGAGTAATGGCAGTTGCTGTACAGCGGCACGCCACCGCCGTAGCCTTCGCGCAGCTCGGGCAGCGCACGATATTCGACTTTGGGAGCCGGTCCGAGCCAGAAATCCCAGTCGAGTTCCTGGGGGACTTCAGCCACCGGGATTTGTGGCGACGGTGCCACACCGTTGATGCCGCAGGTCACTCGCTTGACCGTGCCGATTCGCCCTGCGCGGATCAGCGCGATCGCTTGCAGAAAGCGTTGATCGCTTTCGGTCCGCTGCATCGTTCCGACCTGGAACACGCGGCCGGTGTCTTTGACGACTTTCTCGATCAGCTTGCCTTCGTCGATCGTCAGCGTCAGCGGTTTTTCGCAGTACACGTCCTTGCCAGCCAACATCGCTTCGACCGCAATCTTGGTGTGCCAGTGATCGGGCGTCGCGATCATCACCGCGTCGATATCCTGACGCTCCAGGACCTTGCGATAGTCCTTATAGGCATCCGGCTTCTTGCCCTGACGCTGCTGCGTCCTGGCGACGTTGTGTTCCAGAACCTTGGCATCGACATCGGCCAGCGCCGCAAAATCGGCAAACGGTGTTGTTTTTTGCGTGATCTCCCAGCCTTGATTGCGCAGCCCGATCGTTGCAAACACTGGTCGATCGTTGGCCGACTGATAGCCGAAGGCTCGTTGCGATGAGGTCAAGGCAACACTGGCGGCGCCGGCGGCCGCTACGCCTTGCAAAAAGGCACGGCGATTGGTCTGACGCGTCATGAACATCGTTGAGTTCCTTCAAATGGGGGAAAATGGCGAGTCGTCAGAACGGCGGCTGATGAGGCAGCAGCCACAGAAACCCGAACGCGGACAGGTAGGGCAGTATGGCGAGCATTTTCGCCTTGGACAAGCTTAACTGCGAATGAACTTGCCTTCCTGCTGGCCTTTGCCGGCTCGCCGGGAACAGGTACCAGCGCGACGGGCTGGGCCGTGTCCCGCCTCTAGAAAGATAAGCCACTTCGGCAAGTGGAGCCGTCTGACCGGATAGCCGCTACCAACTTTGTCACTCGCTTGTTGGTCGAAACTGCTCCCAGCAGTGTTCTGACCTGGAGACCCCTTCGTGTGCGGCAGTCCAGACTGCTCACGATTGACCGTCACCGATTCACCTACCGAGGACGCCTTGTCAGAGCGCAATCAATCCCTAGGGGAGCAGTGCGCTGCGGCCGCACATCGAAACTGCATAACACGCACTTGAGAGTTCACTGACGACAGCGTGTTGGAAACCCGCGACATCAACAGCCAGCAGCGCCGCACTCGACCGGCAGGTGGATCAATCCGCTGCCTTGCCAACCAAACGTGGTCAGCGCGTCCCGCCGAATGGAAAACACCGACGACTCTGGCCGCCCGGTATACTGCATGCCACGCCCGAGTCTACAGAGTCTCGCGTCGGGATCCTTCTCTGCTCTGTTTAGCGGCAGAAAATGTTAAGCAGCACGACCGAGAGTCCAGGTGACAGGGTCTTGAAGGTGGTAGTTAGCTGATTTGATTTACCAAGGGGGCATTGAATGATGCGTTTTGAATTCGCTCGCAACCCTAAACCTCGAAAGATGATCGGCTTCCTGCTGCTTCTGCTATGCGTGCCGATGTCGGCATTGGCTGATCCACCGCCTGGGATACCCGACGGTTGGTCTTCTGGTTACGTGTATGCCAATGGAATCCGAGTTCACTACTATCGTGCGGTTCCAGCTCCCAATCGGCCCGCGATCGTCATGGTTCACGGGATCTCGGATATTGGACTGAGCTGGACCACGTTGACATGGAAGCTGCAGGATTCGTACGACATCTACATGGTCGACACGCGCGGACATGGATTGTCGGATCCGTTTACCGTGGGGGATGATCGTGACACGCTCGTCAAGGATCTGGTCGCTTTTATTACGGCGATGGAACTGGAAAAGCCAATTCTCATGGGACATTCCATGGGAGCCGCGACAGTGATGCGTCTCGGCGCCGAGCATCCGGATCTCGCCCGCGCCATCATCATGTTGGACCCAGGTCTGGGGCGCCGCGCCCCAGTAGCAAAGACCGAAACTCGGCAGGGACCGGCGGCCACCGCGCCCAGCCGTTCCAGCCCAGCAGCGCCGCCTGCTGCGCCAGCCCAGCCATCCTCGCTCGACAGCTTGGTGATCCGGATGTCAGGACCTCCCGAAGTGATGGTCGCGCAAAACAACTACAGCTTTGACGATCTGGTTGCCAAATGTCGCCAGCAAACTCCCAAGTGGGATCTGGTGGATTGTCAGTACTGGGCGCTTTCGAAGAAACAATATCACGGCGTGTACTCCGAGGAAGTACGCCAGGCGATTTCCGGCGGCATGCCGGCCCAAGAAGCGTTGGCCAAGATCACCGTCCCCGCCCTCATTCTGAAAGCGGATGCATCTGCAGAGGTTCGCGCGGCGAATGAAGAGGCGGCCAGCGTCCTGCAAAATGGGATGTTAGTGCACATCGAGGGAGGTGGTCATAATCTGCATCACGATGAATTGGAACGCACCGTAGAAGTCCTGACCGAGTTTCTGTCGACGCTCTAACGCATCGCCGCAGATGGAGGAGTGTGGCAGTTTTTAAAGCGGGTGATCAGGCGCGACGTTGCGACGCCGCGACAGCCAATCGCAGAACTGATTTGTCGCCTGGTTCCGGCGTATTGCCACGTGAATGCGAACGTGATTACCGCGCATCGTCGAACGCCTATTAGGAGTCGCGATGCTGC
>CALELC010000565.1 GCA_937904535.1 uncultured Planctomycetaceae bacterium | reverse complement strand
CAAGCGCGACGCATCCGAAGCATCCTAGGACAAAAGGTTCGCACCGCCCTGCTGCCGAAGACAGCCCCAGCATGCGGAGTGCGAGCCCCTTTGGCTTGCCCCCTTACTTCAACGACTTAAATGATCGCCAGCGGATTGCGAGCGGCCTCGAGCGTCCCGCGCGTCACCCCGACTCGGTTGGCGGCTTGCAGCAGCTTCCACACCTGATGTCCGTCGAGTTTGCCGGCGATCAGGTCTTGATACGCAGCCACAGTCTTGGCCAGTTCCGCCGACGACTCCTGCAACAGCTCGATCCGCAGCGAACCGACCCCGCGTTGCATCAAACCGGCAACCGCTTCGGCACCACTTTGAGCCACGGCGTTGTAGAGCGTGTTGCGGCAAGCGACGTCCGCCTGCAGCGGATGCTCCATCCCCACACGGTCGCGGAGATTCACCACATGCGAATCACACGGCCGCCCGCAATTGGTCTTATTCGTCCCCGGCGACAGCACCGAACAGAACACGCAGTGCTCCATATGGAACATCGGCATGTGCTGGTGAACGACCACCTCCAGCCGTTCGGCGGGCATCGCTCCGGCCAGGTCCATCAGCTGATCTCGGTTCAGGTCATAGGACGCCGTCACCTGCTGGCAGCCTCGCGACAGCAACCAGTCAGCCGTCAGCGGGTTGACCACGTTCAGTGAAAAGTCACCGATGATCGGTTTGCCCAGTTGACGGAAATAATCGAGTGCTGCCAAGTTGCGGACGAGGTAACCATCCACCGCGTGGCGGGTCAGAACCTTAAACAATCCCTGCTCGCCGGGCTTCTGGATTCGCACCGATGCGATAAAGGTCGGCACTCCTGCGGTACGTGCGATCTCAACCGCCTCGCGGTACTCGCGGATGTCCGCAAAATCGACATACACACGGTCGACGCCGAGCTGCGTCACCGCCCGCACTTGCTCGACACTGCGGCACAGCACCCGCAGCGCCGGTGTCTGGACGGGGGCGGCAGGCTGGCGATGGGCCAGCAAGCGGTCGAGCGCCGCGTGCGAGACCTGCCGCTGAGGCGGACAACTGAGTCGATCCAACAGCTGCTCGACGAGCTCTCGGCGAGCGGCATTGAGCACACTGGCTGGAATCATCGGTCCGCCGACCAAATCACACTGCAGGCTTCTCAGTTCAAACGGTGTCCCGCCAAGGCGGCCTAACTGCTCCGCAATGCTCTCCTCCGTTGCCGGACGATTTCGCGCCGCTTCCAAGGGCGACTCGCCCGACACCTCAGCGGTGACCTCCGCAGCGGTCGCCGTGATCTGCAAACGCTCGCCCGCATGCCCCCTGACTGCTACCGAAATCGGCAGCCGGCGGACTGGATCAGCGCTGGTAAAACTGCGCCGCAGACGCCGGTTGAGTGCCGGATCGTCGCTCTTCCACACCCGTGCTCCGAGCGCGATCTTCGAGGTATCGATGATATCCCGACCAAACTCGAGTTCGACTTCCGCACCTTCGCCCGGATGTGTCTCGATCTCACGACCAGACGCGCGCAAGCCGTAGATGCGTCCACCCTGCTGATGCCCGCCGGCTCGATCGCCGTCGAAGGCGATCCCATCGCCGCGGCGCAAGGGGACATCCAAGCGAACGGTGACACGCCCACCGCGCGTGGCCACCACCTCACCCACGACAACCCCGCGCTTGGCCGAATCGGTTCCCGGCACGAGCCGTTTGTGGTCGTTGCCCTGCAGCCAGCCCGGCGTAAATCCGCGAGAAAAGGACATTTCCATGTCGCGCACATCCTGCGCGGACATCTGCGGCTGCCGCCCAGCTACCGCTTCGTCGATCGCCCGGCGGTAATGCGCGGTGATGTTCGCCACGTACTCAGGCGTCTTCAGTCGCCCCTCGATCTTCAACGAACAAACGCCGGCATCGATTAGATCGGGGATCATCACATAACCCGCCAAATCCTGCGGGCTGAGCAGGTAACGGACATCGCCCAGCGGCCGGTCGTGGCCGTCGACAACCATTTCATAAGGTAAGCGACAGGCCTGGGCACACTGGCCGCGATTCGCGCTGCGGCCGCCGAGCGATTCGCTGGTCAGACACTGCCCGGAATACGCCACGCACAGGGCTCCGTGGATGAACGTCTCCAGCGGCATATCGGTACTGGCCGCAATTTTGCGGATCTCGTCGACCGACAACTCGCGTGCCAGCACCACACGGCTCAGTCCGAGATCGCGTGCCGCCGCGATCGTCTCGGCGCTGGTCATCGTCATTTGCGTCGAGGCATGCACCTCCAACTCCGGACAAATCTCCAGCGCGAGTCGGGCCACGCCGAGATCCTGAACCAGAATCGCGTCGACGCCAGAGCTCGCAATCCGGGCGATCACATCAGCCAGCCGGCGGAGTTCATCGGCAAACACCAACGTGTTGATCGTCACGTAGCCCTTGACGCCGCGGCGATGGAGCGTCGCGACCAGTTCGTCGAGATCGTGGAGCGAGAAGTTCTTGGCCCGAGCCCGGGCATTGAATCCCGTATCGAGCCCAAAGTAGATCGCATCGGCCCCGTTCTCGATGGCGGCCTGGGCACAGGTCCAATCACCGGCCGGAGCGAGCAATTCCGGGGCGGTGTGCGGGGTAGGATTCAGCATCAAAGATGACCAAAAGTCAGTCGGGAGAATCATTTACAGCGGCCAGCAGGCAAGGGACGCCGCTCGAAAACCGCCTTCCCACATTGCACCAGGAAAGTATTCAAAAAAACAGTCCTGAACGGAGTTGCCAAGCAAAACAATTTCGATAAAATCCGTCCTCATCGAAAGCAATCGCCTCCGTAGCTCAGTTGGTAGAGCAAGGGACTCTTAATCCCTGGGTCCAAGGTTCGAGTCCTTGCGGGGGTACTCAGCGAAGCGCTGCTGGCCTGGCCGGTCAGTAGCAGCAAAAGCCCGCCTTTGGCGGGCTTTTTTCGTTTCTGCTCGCTCGCTGAAACCGTGTTTCATTGCCGTCAGCGCCGGTCGCTAGAAAACCGCAAAAGAACTGGCACCGTCACAAGCTGTGATCCGTTCCGCGGACCCAAAACCTGGCCGAGCATCACCCCCGGCGCCGACACGAGCATTCCCACGCAGGTTGGGCAGACTCGTCGTCATGCTGTTCGCCTAGGAGTGCCATTTGCCGCAGGTGTTTAGCGTGCGGTCCTACAGCCAAGCAGGCCTCAGGCCGATCGAACGAGAACCGATGCCACCAGGCATTTGGCCTTCGCTAGCCGCGGAGGGAAGCTGGCGGCCAGGGTTTGTCGATGCGGTAAAACTCTCGCTCCTCGGGCTGGGCCAACAACGGATCGCTCGTGAGGATGAGGCGTTTGACGACTCCGGCTAGCGTCATTTCGAGTTGCATCTCGTAGTGGGGGAACTCGAAGAATGCGGTCAGTTCATCTTCGTCTGCATCGAGCCAATACCACTCCCCAAAAACATTCTGTAACCGGTCCAGCCGCAGATCCGTCGTTCGGATTCTGCCTTCATGCCACAGGAGCTTGCCACGGAACGGCCGAAAATCGTTCAGTTCATCGGCGAGTACTACCGTAAAACCGCTGAACGTCCCGTCCGGAGCGCGATCGACTCCGAGTCCGAGGTCGTAGTAGCAGAGCGTCCCAAACTGCGTGTCGTCATTTCGCCCCAAAAACGATATTCGCTCCAGTGGCGAACCAAGGGTGATACCGTTGAGTGCAGGGAAGCTGAGGTCAGCAGCGAGGCTGAGATCAGCGATTCTTTGCCAACGGTTGGTGGGATTGCCACGGCGAAAGAGAAAGTCAAGCATCGTCGCGTCGCATTGTCTGACCGTCTGACCGTCTGACCGTTCGCCGCAAGGAGAGAGTGGAGATTTCTGTGCTGCAGCTACAGCAATCGGGCGTCACTGTGAAGTTACTCAGCACAGCCTGTCGGTGACCTGCTCGTCGACCTATCGTCACTGTGCCAGCCCATCTGCCTCAAGCATCGCTTGCGCCCACAACGTCCGCAATTGCGGGGCGGGGCCGCGTTAGGCCGCGGACCGCCCACCGTCACCGTCGGCGGCCACTCGGTGCGTCCGCGACTTGGACCACGAGGTCAAACGCGGGTGTGGGTGCCGGTCATGAACTTGCCCCAGCTGCCA